>NZ_JAJSYW010000098.1:0-26345 GCF_036815005.1 Streptomyces sp. IBSBF 2435
CCCCTGCCCCAAGGGGCAGCCGCCCCCGGAGCGCTTCCGCCCCGCTTCCCCGTTTCTGCCCCGTTTTCACGGTGACCGGGGTCACACAAACCGCTCACATAAAGCACCCCCTCTTTTACTCCGCGTGAGAGAGGGGGTGCCCCTTTGTGATCCCCTCGATAGGGCGCAGGTCACATACTAAGCCGCTTAGTGAGCCGTCGGCCCGGCATAGCACAGGGAATCCACACCTCGGGCGCCCGCTACGAATGCGAGGCGTAGACGGGGTCTTTGACCTCCCGTTCCGCCCCCTCTAACAATTCAGGGGTCCCGCTACGGAAGAGGTAATCCCCTAATGCAGCTCCCCACGATCCCGAAGAAGCTCCCCTCGTTCGCGAAGTTCAACCGGATGTCGAAGAAGCACAAGATCACGGCAGCCGGCGCAGTAGCCGCAGCCGCGGTCGTGCTGACGGTCACCGGGCTGGAAGCGACCGCAGGAGCCGGCTCGGCGACCGCGGCGGGCGACCCGACCGGGTTCTCCGTCTCCACCGGTACGCACGTCAAGGACCTTGGCGAGCAGTCCGGTATGGCGTCGCAGCGCACTCTGCACGACCCCGCGCAGAAGAAGGCACAGCAGAAGACCGACCTGGCCGCGGCCTCGAAGAAGGCCGTGGACACCAAGAAGAAGGCCGCCGACACGGCAGCGGAGAAGAAGGCCGCGGCCGACCGGTCCAAGACGAAGGCCGCAGCCGACCGCTCCACTCACCGTGCCGCCGTGGCCGCGCCGAAGAAGACGCACACCGTCACGCCGAAGAAGACGCACACCGTCACGCCGAAGAAGGCGCACACCGTCACGCCGGAGAAGACGCACACCGCGACCCCGAAGAAGGCCGTCACCAAGACGTACGCGAACAACCTGGACGGCTGGATCCGCGAGTCGCTCGACATCATGCACTCGAAGGGAATTCCCGGCACCTACGAGGGAATCCACCGCAACGTCATCCGCGAGTCCAGCGGTAACCCGAAGGCGATCAACCTGTGGGACATCAACGCCCGCAACGGCATTCCCTCGAAGGGTCTGCTCCAGGTGATCAACCCGACCTTCGACCGCTACCACGTGTCCGGCACCTCGTCGAACATCTACGACCCGGTCGCCAACATCACCGCCGCCTGCAATTACGCGGCCGACCGCTACGGTTCGATGGACAACGTGAATTCCGCGTACTGATCGCCACCACCCCAGGGTGAACGAAAGGGCGGCGGGGCCTCCAAGGCCTCGCCGCCCTTCGGCGTTCCCCTCTCCCGACGGGTCGCCCTGCCGCGCTCTCCCGCGCCCTACGCGCCCTCGCCCAGCACCGCCGTGATCAGCTCCCGCTGCGCCGGCGACAGGTCGGGGTCCGCGCACTGGACGACGGCGGCGTCGACACTGATCGTGTACGAGTAGCCGTCGGGGACCGGCTCGCGCTCGGTGAGGGACGGGGTCAGGGCGGCGAGGGCCAGAGCGGCGAGGTGGCCCGCGTCGGGGCGGTCCGCGGTGTCCAGGGCGCCATGCCTGGTGAGGCCGGCGAAGCCGCCGGAGCGGGTCACCTCGATACGCATCGGCTGCTCACGCCTCCTGCGGCTGGCTGGGCTGCTGCCGGGGGAGTCCGGCGGCGGGCGCCGGGGTGACGCCGACCTGGGTCCATCCGTCGCGCACCGCCTGGCTCTGCGCGCCCTCACCGTAGCGGGCCACGGCCGCCGCGACGGTGACCGCGGCGAAGTCCGCGAACTGCGCCTGCGAGGAGAGCTTGCCCCCGGTGAGGGTGTCGTACCAGATCTGGCCCGCCTGCTCCCAGGCGTGGCCGCCGATCGCGGTGGCGGCCAGGTAGAAGGCCCGGTTGGGGATGCCGGAATTGAGGTGGACCCCGCCGTTGTCCTGCGTGGTGTCGATGTAGCCGGACATCGAAGCGGGCTGCGGGTCCTTGCCCAGCTGCGGGTCGTCGTAGGCGGTGCCCGGGTCCTTCATCGAGCGCAGTGCCTTGCCGTTGACCCCGGGGGCGAGCAGGCCCGCGCCGATCAGCCAGTCGGCCTGGTCGGCGGTCTGGCCGAGGGAGAACTGCTTGATCAGGCTGCCGAAGACGTCGGAGACCGACTCGTTGAGAGCGCCGGACTGGCCCTGGTAGTCCAGGTTGGCGCTGTACTGGGTGACGCCGTGCGTCAGCTCGTGGCCGATGACGTCCAGCGGGATGGTGAAGTCCAGGAAGATCCGGCCGTCGCCGTCCCCGAAGACCATCGCCTCGCCGTTCCAGAAGGCGTTGTTGTAGCCCTTGAGGTAGTGCACCGACGCGTTCAGCGGCAGGCCCGCGTTGTCGATCGAGTGCCGGCCGTAGGCCTTCAGATACGTCTCGAAGGTCGCGCCGAGCGCGTCGTAGGCCCGGTTGACGCTGGCGTCCGAGGCCGGCTCCGCGCCCTCGGCGCGGACCTTGTGGCCGGGCAGCGTGTCGCGGTGCTTGGCGTCGTAGACCGTGCGGTGCGGCTTGTCGGACGCGGCGGCGGCCACGACAGCGGCGGCGGCGGGACCGAGGACGGTGTTCAGGTGCCGCCTGGTGCGCTCACGGGCGTCGTGCTCCAGGGTGTGGCGGGCCGACGCGGCCAGCGCCAGGTCTTCGGCTCTGGCCAGCCGGTCCAGGACGTGTGGCGGGATGATCGTACAGAAAACGGGGGTCGAGGCAGAGGAGTCCATGTACGGAATGTGGCACCATGCGCACAATGCGTCACCGTAGTCGCCGTGGAATTGACGAGAACGAGCGAAGGGCGGGGACGTTGGTGGACGAAACCATCCATCTTGCATGCTGAGAGGAAGTACATACCGGCTACGTGATTCCGCCGGGCTCGGTTATGGTCGTTGCCATCATGCGTTTCGGGCTGCTCCTCCTTAGCTGCCGCGGCGAGGGCCTGTAGTCGTAGGCCGACCCCCTCCCCGCGGAGTTTTGGCGTTTTCGCCGTCGGCCGTTCCACGAACGGATCCCGAGGAGCCAGAGCCCCCCATGACCAGCCCCAACAGCGTCGGCCGTGCCACGCCCATCACCGCCGCGACCGTCGCCCAGCGCGCCACCGCGATGCCGATCCACAAGTACGCCCGGTACGAGCAGGTGGACCTGGCCGACCGCACGTGGCCCGACGCCCGGATCACCAAGGCGCCGCGCTGGCTGTCCACCGACCTGCGGGACGGCAACCAGGCGCTCATCGACCCCATGTCGCCGGCCCGCAAGCGCGAGATGTTCGACCTGCTGGTACGGATGGGCTACAAGGAGATCGAGGTCGGCTTCCCGGCCTCCGGCCAGACCGACTTCGACTTCGTGCGCTCCATCATCGAGCAGGGCGCGATCCCGCAGGATGTGACGATCTCCGTCCTGACGCAGGCCCGCGAGGAGCTGATCGAGCGCACCGTCGAGTCGCTGCGCGGCGCCCCCCGGGCCACCGTGCACCTCTACAACGCCACCGCCCCGGTCTTCCGCCGGGTCGTCTTCCGCGGCAGCCGCGACCAGGTGCGGCAGATCGCGGTGGACGGCACCCGGCTGGTGATGGAGTACGCCGACAAGCTGCTGGGCGACGAGACGGCCTTCGGCTACCAGTACAGCCCGGAGATCTTCACCGACACCGAGCTGGACTTCGCGCTGGAGGTCTGCGAGGGCGTGATGGACGTCTGGCAGCCCGAGGAGGGCCGCGAGATCATCCTCAACCTGCCCGCGACCGTCGAGCGCTCCACCCCGTCCACGTACGCCGACCGCTTCGAGTGGATGTCGCGGCACCTGTCGCGGCGCGAGTACGTCTGCCTGTCGGTGCACCCGCACAACGACCGCGGTACGGCGGTGGCCGCCGCCGAGCTGGCGCTGATGGCCGGCGCGGACCGGGCCGAGGGCTGCCTGTTCGGGCAGGGCGAGCGCACCGGCAACGTGGACCTGGTCACGCTGGGCATGAACCTGTTCAGCCAGGGCGTCGACCCGCAGATCGACTTCTCGCAGATCGACGAGATCCGGCGCACCGCCGAATACTGCAACCAGATGGAGGTCCACCCGCGCCACCCCTACGCGGGCGACCTGGTCTACACGTCCTTCTCCGGCTCCCACCAGGACGCCATCAAGAAGGGCTTCGAGGCGATGGCGGTGGCTGCCGACGCCGCCGGCAAGACCGTGGACGAGATCGAGTGGGCGGTGCCGTACCTGCCCATCGACCCCAAGGACGTCGGCCGCTCGTACGAGGCCGTGATCCGGGTCAACTCGCAGTCCGGCAAGGGCGGCGTCGCCTATGTGCTCAAGAACGGGCACAAGCTGGACCTGCCGCGCCGGATGCAGATCGAGTTCTCGAAGATCATCCAGACCAGGACCGACGCCGAGGGCGGCGAGGTCACCCCGGCGCAGATCTGGTCGGCCTTCCAGGACGAGTACCTGCCGACCCCGGACAACGCCTGGGGCCGGATCGTGCTGCGCTCGGCGCAGGCGTCAACTTCGAGTGACGGCACGGCCGCTCTCACGGTGGAAGCCGTCCTGGACGGCGCCGAGACGACGCTGAACGGCACCGGCAACGGCCCGATCTCGGCCTTCTTCGACGCGCTGGCGAAGGCCGGCGTGGACGCCAGGCTGCTGGACTACAGCGAGCACACCATGAGCGAGGGCGCCTCGGCGCAGGCCGCCTCCTACATCGAGTGCGCGATCGGCGGCCGGGTCCTGTGGGGCATCGGCATCGACCCCAACACCACCCGCGCGGCGCTCCAGGCGGTCGTCTCCGCGGTCAATCGCGCCGAGCGCTGACCGGGGCAAACCGGTACGAAGCACCTCACGCGTACGGGGGCGGCAGGGAATTGCCCCCGTACGCGGTACTGACTGCGCCTCGCTGATGTGGCTAACATCACGGCGTACGGCACCGTTGCCGGGGCGTCTTCGCGCGCGTACGGGCCGATGCGGGTACGTACCGGGACGAAGACGGCCGGAGGGTGCAGCGTGATGAAGCTGGGGCTGTGGATCTGGGGTGTGCGAACGTCCTGGCACACCGAGGACGACGGCGAGTTCTTCTGCCCTGACTGCGGCGGCGACCGCAGCTACCACCGCAGAACGGGCACCCGCCGGCTCACCGTGCTCAATGTGCCGCTGCTCAACCGCGGTACGGCCGGCTCGGTGATCGAATGCGCGGCGTGCCACCGGCAGTACGCCGCCCAGGTGCTGCTCTGCCCGACCACCACCCGCTTCTCCGCGATGCTGCGGGACGCCGTCCACACGATCGCGCTCGCCGTGCTCACCGCGGGCGGCTCCACCGGGCGCCCGGCCCGCGAGGCCGCCGTCGAGGCGGTGCGCTCGGCCGGCTTCAGCGACTGTACGGAGGACCAGCTGCTCGGGCTGCTCGCCGCGATCGTCGCCGACGAGGGGCGGTACGCGGCGTCGCAGGAGCTGGGGCACCACTCCTTCGCGGACTGCGTGGACGGGTGCGGCAGCTGGCTGTCGATCGAGCTGCACGAGGCGCTCGAACCGCTCGCCGATCATCTCGCGCAGCAAGGGCGGGAGCGGGTGCTGCTCCAGGGCGCGCGGATCGCTCTCGCGGACGGGCCCTATCTGCCGGCCGAGCGCGAGGTCCTTGAGGCGGTCGGCCGCTGCCTCTCGCTCCACACGGACGACATCGACCGCCTCCTCGCGGCGGCGGCCGCGACCACCACCTAGCGCCGGGGGCGCCCCACCCGAGCCGCCGCGGTTCTGGCGGTCCCCCTCCGCCCAGGGGTACGCCTCCCCCGGGCACGGGGGTTCCGCGGCTCCCTTGCGGCAGGGGGTGCCCCCCAGGGGCGCGGGGAACTGCGCGCTCAGCCCCCACCGGCGCGCGGGTCGTCACCGGCCCGGAGGGGCTGTTCGGTTCGATCCGGACCACCGGCTGGTGGCGGGTTGCCCGCGCCGTTCCCCGCGCCCTTTCGGGCCACGTCCCGCCGTGCGGACAGCGCGCCCCCGGTGGGGGCTGGCCGCGCCGTTCCCCGCGCCCCTGAGGGGCACCCCCTGCCGCAAGGGGAGCCGCCAGAACCCCCGCGCCCGGGGGGAAGCGTGCCCGCCGCCGCAAGCGGCACCCCAGGCCCGCGCCGGGGGAGGGGCGACCCCTGGCGTGAGGAGAAGCCCGGAACCACGTCACCCCCGGCGGGTGCGGCCGGGAAGATGGGGGGCGTGTTGAGCAGCCTCGCGCACGGCCGCGCCCCGGCCGCCGCCCCGACGACAAGCGTCTCGTACACCGACGTGGCTTTCGCGGCAGCGATCTTCCTCGGGCAGGCGGCCCTGGCCCTCGCCCTGCCCGAGGCGGCCCGGAGCCACCGCCCCGACGCGCTCGGCTGGATCCTGCTGGCGGCCGGCGCCGCCCTCCTGACCTGGCGGCGCCACGCGCCGATGTGGTGCCTGGCCGGCACGGTCGCGGTCGTGGCGCCCTACCACTACATGGAGAACATCCAGGAAGCCCCCCTGCTGGCCAGCATGATCGTGCTGTATTCGGTGGCGGTCGCCGGACCCCCGGCCAGGACGTTCCTGGTCGTGCCGACCGTGGTGGGCACGATGGCCACCGTCATGGCGGCCATCGGCAGGCCCGCCGGCGCCCCGATGCTCCAGGGCGCCGGCTGGGTCGTGTCGGTCGCGGTGGCCGGCGAGGTCGTACGGATGCACCGCAACTACATCGCCGCGATCATGGAACGCGCCGAGCGGGCCGAGCGGACCCGCGAGGAGGAGGCGGCGCGGCGGGTCGCGGAGGAGCGGCTGCGGATCGCCCGCGATCTGCACGACCTGCTGGCGCACAGCATCACCCTGATCGGTGTGCAGACCTCCGTGGCCGCCCACATCCTGCTCGCCGACCCGGACCGGCTCGACCGGACCGCGGTGGCCGGCGCGCTGGACAACATCGCCGACACCTGCCGCGAGGCGCGTTCCGAGCTGCGCACCACCTTGCGGGTGCTGCGCGCCGACAGCGACGGGCCGCTGCCCGGCCTCGCGGGCATCCCGTCGCTGACGAGGGCGGCCGAGGCGGCGGGCGCCGACGTCTCACTCACCCTGGACCCGGGCAAGGACGCGGTGCCGGCCGCGGTGGGCGCTGCGGCGTACCGGATCATCCAGGAGTCGCTGACCAACGCGGTACGCCACGCGGGCGCGCCCGCCCCCCGGGTGCGGGTGGCGGTCAGGCACCGGGACGCCGCCCTGCACGTGTGCGTCGAGGACGACGGCCCCGAGCCGGTGAAACCGCCCGCCGCGGACCGCCCCGAGGGCTTCGGGATCGTCGGGATGCGGGAGCGGGCCAGAAGCGTCGGCGGCACCTTCGCCGCAGGACCCAGGACCGACGGCACGGCGGGCTTCTCGGTCACCGCCGTCCTGCCCTGCCCGGCCGACCGGGCAGAGCCCGCAGAGACCTACTGAGCGCCGACCACCAGGGAGACCCCAGATGACCCCACCCGAGCCGATCCGGGTGCTGCTCGCCGACGACCAGACGCTGGTGCGCGCCGCCTTCGCGATGCTGGTCGAGTCCGCCCGCGACATGGAGGTGGTCGGCCAGGCGGCCAACGGCCTGGAGGCGGTCGAGCAGGCCCGCACCGCGCGGGCCGACGTCATCGTGATGGACATCCGCATGCCGGAGCTGGACGGCATAGAGGCCACTCGGCGGATCGCCGCGGACGCTGGCCTCGCCGGGGTGCGGATCCTGGTGCTGACCACCTACGACGACGACGCGCACGTGGTGGCGGCGCTGCGGGCGGGCGCGTCCGGGTTCATGGTCAAGGACACCAGGCCCGCGGAGCTGCTGGACGCGATCCGTACGGTCGCGGCCGGCGACTCGCTGCTGTCGCCGGGGCCGACCGCCCGGCTGATCGCCCGGGTGCTGCGGCTGCCGGACCGCCCGCCGGCCGCCGCCCCCGGCACGGACCGGCTGGCGGGCCTGTCGGACCGCGAGCGCGAGGTGCTGACGCTGGTCGCCCGCGGCCTGAACAACACGGAGGCCGGCGAGGCGCTGAGCCTGAGCCCGCTCACCGCCAAGACCCACGTCAGCCGGATCATGGGCAAGCTCGGCGTCCGGGACCGCGCCCAACTGGTCATCGCCGCCTACGAGTCGGGGCTGGTGGCACCCGGCGCCGAACGCTGAGGCCCGCGGGAGCCGCCGGGCTCGCGGCATGGGCGAGAATGGGCCGCATGAGTCTGTTCCGCGACGACGGCATCGTGCTGCGCACCCAGAAGCTGGGTGAGGCGGACCGGATCATCACCCTGCTCACCAGACGGCACGGCAGGGTCCGTGCGGTGGCCAGGGGGGTACGCCGGACGAAGTCGAAATTCGGCGCCCGCCTTGAGCCCTTCACGCACGTCGACGTGCAGTTCTTCGCCCGCGGCGGCGAGCTGATCGGCCGCGGCCTGCCGCTGTGCACCCAGAGCGAGACGATCGCCCCCTACGGCAGCGCGATCGTCGCCGACTACGACCGCTACACCGCGGGCACCGCGATGCTGGAGACCGCCGAGCGCTTCACCGACCACGAGGGCGAGCCGGCGGTGCAGCAGTATCTGCTGCTGGTCGGCGCCCTGCGCACGCTCGCGGTCGGCGACCACGACCCGCGGCTGGTCCTCGACGCCTTCCTGCTGCGCTCGCTGGCGGTCAACGGCTACGCGCCCAGCTTCGACGACTGCGCCAGATGCGGGATGGCCGGGCCGAACCGGTTCTTCTCGGTCGGAGCGGGCGGAGTCGTCTGCGGCGAGTGCCGGGTGCCGGGAAGCGTCGTACCCTCACGGGAGTCACTGGAACTCCTCGGCGCGCTGCTCGGCGGCGACTGGGAGACCGCCGACGCCTGTGAGCAGCGGCACTGCCGCGAGGGCAGCGGGCTGGTGGCGGCCTATCTCCAGTGGCACCTGGAGCGCGGCCTGCGCTCCCTGCGGTTCGTCGAGAAGTAGCGGTGAGCAGCCAGTAGTGGCGGACAGTAGTCAGAAGCAGTCGACAGACAGTCGGGAATCAGGAGAAGTACGACCATGGCACGTCGCGGGATTCTGGGCCTGAACCGGACCTCGTACCGCACGCCCGACCCGCACCCCTCGGGCGCCCGGCCGCCCAGGCTCCCCTCGGAGCTGGTGCCCAGGCATGTCGCCGTGATCATGGACGGCAACGGCCGCTGGGCCAAGGAGCGCGGGCTGCCGCGTACCGAGGGCCACAAGGTCGGCGAGGGAGTCGTCCTGGACGTGCTCAAGGGCTGCCTGGAGATCGGCGTCAAGAATCTGTCGCTCTACGCCTTCTCCACCGAGAACTGGAAGCGCTCGCCCGAGGAGGTGCGCTTCCTGATGAACTTCAACCGGGACGTCATCCGCCGGCGCCGGGACGAGATGGACGAGCTGGGCATCCGCATCCGGTGGGTCGGGCGGATGCCGAAGATGTGGAAGTCGGTGGTCCAGGAGCTCCAGGTGGCCCAGGAGCAGACCGTCGGGAACGACGCGATGACGCTGTACTTCTGCGTCAACTACGGCGGGCGCGCCGAGATCGCGGACGCCGCGCAGGCGCTGGCCCGCGATGTGGCCGCGGGCCGGCTCGACCCGTCGAAGGTCAACGAGAAGACCTTCGCCAAGTACCTGTACTACCCCGACATGCCGGACGTCGACCTCTTCCTGCGCCCGAGCGGGGAGCAGCGCACCTCCAACTACCTGCTCTGGCAGAGCAGTTACGCGGAGCTGGTCTTCCAGGACGTGCTGTGGCCGGACTTCGACCGGCGCGACCTGTGGCGGGCCTGCCACGAATTCGCCCGCCGCGACCGCCGCTTCGGCGGCGCCCTGCCCAACAGCGACGGCACCGAGGGCTGACCCGCGCTCCCGCGCGGGGCGCGGCGGGCGTCAGGTCCTGGCCGCCACGCAGTCGGCGCAGGTGCCGAAGATCTCCATCGTGTGCGCCACCTCCACGAAGCCGTTCTCCGTGGCGACGGCCTCGGCCCAGCGCTCGACGGCGGGGCCCTCGACCTCGACGGCCTTGCCGCAGGCGCGGCAGACCAGGTGGTGGTGGTGGCCGCCGCCCGAGCAGCGGCGGTAGACGGACTCGCCCTCACCGGTGCGCAGCACGTCGATCTCACCGGCGTCGGCGAGGGACTGAAGCGTGCGGTAGACGGTGGTCAGGCCGACCGAGTCGCCGCGGTGCTTGAGGATGTCGTGCAGATCCTGCGCGCTGCGGAATTCGTCGACCTCCCGCAGCGCCGCGGCGACCGCGGCCCGCTGCCGGGTGGCGCGGCCCGCGACGGGCGGCCCGGCTGACCCGGGGGGCTTCATCGTGGTCACCGGTGCCTCCTCATGACGGCCTGCGCGCCCTGACGCCCCCATTGTGCCAGCCCGCCGCCCTCAGCCGGCCTGCCGCCGCGGTGAAGAGCAGGAAGACGGCCATCGAGGCGAGCACGATGCTGGACCCCGGCGGCACATCGACGTAGTACGAGAAGACGGTGCCGGACAGGGCGACGGTCACCCCGATGGCGACGGACACCGCCAGTGTCCAGGCGAAACCGCGGGTGACCTGCTGGGCGGCGGCGACCGGGATCACCATCAGCGCGCTGACCAGCAGCAGCCCGACCGCCCGCATCGCGACCGTCACGGTGACCGCCGCGGTCACCGCGAGCAGCAGATTCAGCGCCCGTACCGGCAGCCCGCTGACGTGGGCGAATTCCTCGTCCTGGCAGATGGCGAAAAGCTGCCGCCGCAGACCGAGCACGACGAGCAGGACGAACGCGGCCAGGGCGACCATCGGCGGGATGTCCTGCGGGGAGACCGTGCTGATGGAGCCGAACAGATACGTCGTGAGGTTGGCGTTGGAGCCGTTCGGCGCCAGGTAGATGATCATCACGCCGCCGGACATGCCGCCGTAGAAGAGCATGGCGAGCGCGATGTCGCCGCGGGCCCTGCCGTAGGAGCGGATCAGCTCCATGGCGACGGCGCCGGCCACCGAGACCGCCACCGCCGTCCAGACCGGGCTGACCTGGAGCAGGAAGCCGAGGGCGACGCCGGTGAGGGCGACATGGCCGATGCCGTCGCCCATGATCGCTTGCCGGCGCTGGACCAGGAAGATGCCGACGGCGGGCGCGGTGACGCCGACCAGCAGCGCGGCGAGCAGGGCGCGCTGCATGAAGGCGTAGGTCAGGAGGTCCATCGGTCGAGGTGTCCCTTCACCGGTACGGCCGCCGGGTCGGCGTGCGGGTGGACGCGGTCGCGTCCGGGAAGGCCGGGCGCGGCGGGCGGCGGCCCCTCGCCGGCGACCCGGCCGTCCCGCAGCAGCACCGCCCGGTCGATCAGCGGCGCCAGCGGACCCAGCTCGTGCAGTACCAGCAGGACGGTCGCGCCGGCCGCGACCTGGGTGCGCACGGTCTGCGCGAGGACGTCCTGCGCGGCCAGGTCGACGCCCGCCATCGGCTCGTCCATGATCAGCAGGTCCGGCTCGGTGGCGAGCGCGCGGGCGATCAGCACCCGCTGGTGCTGGCCGCCGGACAGCGCGTCCACCGCGTCCGAAGCGCGGTCCGCCATGCCGACCAGGTCCAGCGCGCGGGCGACCGCGGCCCGGTCGGCCCGGCCCGGCGGGCGCAGCCGGGTCCTGGCCAGCCGCCCGGCGGCGACCACTTCCCGTACGGTCGCGGGCACCCCGCCGGCCGCGGTGGTGCGCTGCGGCACGTAGCCGATCCTGGCCCACTGGCGGAAGCGCTCGCCGGGGGTGCCGAACAGCTCCCAGGTGCCCGCGGACAGCCGTACCCGGCCGACCACCGCGCGTACCGCGGTCGACTTGCCCGAGCCGTTCGCGCCGAGCAGCGCCACCACCTCGCCGCGGCCGACGGTCAGGTCGACGCCGTGCAGCACCTGCCGGGCGCCGAGCGCGGCCGAGGCCCCGCGCAGACTCACCACCGTGTCCCTCCCCATCAGCGGGGCACGCCGAGCGCGGTTTTCAGGGCCTGGAGATTGGCGCGCTGGACAGCGAAGTAGTCGGTGCCGCGCGACGTGGGGGTGATGCCCTCGATCGGGTCGAGCACGTCGGTGCGCAGCCGCAGGTCGCCCGCCACGGTCCTGGCGGTCTTGTCGCTGACCAGCGTCTCGAAGAAGACCGTGGTCACGTGCTCGCGCCCGGCGAGGTCGAGCAGCGTCTTCATCCGGCCGGCGCTCGGCTCGCTCTCCGGGTCGATGCCGTTGATGGCCTCCTCGACCAGGCCGTAGCGCTCGGCGAGGTAGCCGAAGGCGGCGTGGGTGGTGATAAAGGTGTCCGTGGCGCGGTTCTTCAGGCCGTCGCGGAATTCGGTGTCGAGCGCGCCGAGCTGGGCGACCAGCGTGTCGGTGTTCTTCGCGTACGCGGCCGAGTGCGCCGGGTCCGCCTGGGCCAGGGCCTTGCCGACGCCCTTGGCGACCTCGGCGTAGCGGACCGGGTCGAGCCAGATGTGCGGGTCGGAGCCGGCGTCCTCCCCGCTGCCGCCGCCGGTGCCGTTGTCGCCGGTGGTGTGGTGGCGGCCGTCGACCTCGGTGCCGTGGTCCTCAAGGCGGGTCAGGGCGGCGGCGTCCACGGTGTTCTTGACGCCGGACTGCCCGATGGCGTCGTCCACGGCGGGCTGCAGTCCGTGCAGGGAGATGATCACATCGGCCTGCTGGAGCGCGGCGATCTGCCGCGGCGCCAGCTCCAGGTCGTGCGGTTCGACGCCCGGCTTGGTCAGGTCGGTGACCTGCACATCGCTGCCGCCGATCCGGGTGGCGAGGAATTCCAGCGGATAGAAGGACGCGGTGACCCTGAGCTTCCCGCCGCCCTTGCCGCCGCCTCCGGTCGCGGTGGCGGAGGACCCGGAGCAGGCGGTGAGCGCGGGGAGGGCGAGGGTGGCGGCGACGAGGGCGGCGGCCGGTATGAGCCGGCGACTGTTGTTCATGACAGTCATTTTCAACTTGGATGGAAACGATTGTCAATTGCGTTGTAGGGTCCGTTTCGTCCTTGCCGCCCGCTGAACGGATTTGATATGCGCCCCGCCCACGCCGGTAATCTGGGACAACTGACCGCTTCGTCGTACTGAAGAGAGCACCGTGGCCGCCGACAAGATCGACACCATCGTCAGCCTGAGCAAGCGCCGTGGCTTCGTTTTCCCGAGCAGTGAGATCTACGGCGGCTCGAAGGCCGCCTGGGACTACGGGCCGCTGGGCGTCGAGCTGAAGGAGAACATCAAGCGCCAGTGGTGGCGCTCGATGGTGACCTCCCGTGAGGACGTGGTGGGCCTCGACTCGTCGGTGATCCTCGCCCCCGAGGTGTGGGCCGCCTCCGGGCACCTCGCGACGTTCTCCGACCCGCTCACCGAGTGCACCTCCTGCCACAAGCGCTACCGCGCCGACCACCTGGAGGAGGCGTACGAGGCCAAGCACGGCCGGCCGCCGGCCAACGGGCTGGCCGACATCAACTGCCCGCACTGCGGCACCAAGGGCGCCTTCACCGAGCCCAAGCAGTTCTCCGGCATGCTCCAGACGCACCTCGGCCCCACCCAGGACGCCGGCTCGGTGGCGTACCTGCGGCCCGAGACCGCCCAGGGCATCTTCGTCAACTTCGCCCAGGTGCAGACCACCTCGCGGCGCAAGCCGCCGTTCGGCATCGCCCAGATGGGCAAGTCGTTCCGCAACGAGATCACCCCGGGCAACTTCATCTTCCGCACCCGCGAGTTCGAGCAGATGGAGATGGAGTTCTTCGTCAAGCCCGGCGAGGACGAGAAGTGGCACGAGTACTGGATGCAGGAGCGCTGGAACTGGTACACCGGCCTCGGCATCCAGGAGCAGAACATCCGCTGGTACGAGCACGCCAAGGAGAAGCTGTCGCACTACTCGAAGCGCACCACCGACATCGAGTACCGCTTCAACTTCGGCGGCCAGGAGTTCAGTGAGCTGGAGGGCGTCGCGAACCGTACCGACTTCGACCTCTCCGCCCACTCCAAGGGCTCCGGCCAGGACCTCTCCTACTTCGACCAGGAGGCCGGCGAGCGCTGGTTCCCGTACGTGATCGAGCCGGCGGCCGGTGTGAACCGGGCGATGCTGGCGTTCATGCTCGACGCGTACAACGAGGACGAGGCGCCCAACGCCAAGGGCGTCATGGAGAAGCGGACCGTCATGCGGCTCGACCCGCGGCTGGCCCCGGTCAAGGTCGCGGTCCTCCCGCTGTCCCGCAACCCCGAGCTGTCCCCGAAGGCGAAGGGCCTGGCCACCGCGCTGCGGGCGAACTGGAACATCGAGTTCGACGACGCCGGTGCGATCGGCCGGCGCTACCGGCGGCAGGACGAGATCGGCACCCCGTTCTGCGTGACCGTGGACTTCGACACGCTCACCGACAACGCGGTGACCGTGCGTGAGCGCGACACCATGGTTCAGGAACGGGTCTCGCTCGACCAGGTCGAGCAGTACCTGGGCAGCCGCCTGCTGGGCTGCTGACCGGCCTCTCCCCGCGGACGCCCGGCCGGCTGGACCTCAGCCGGCCGGGCGTTCCGCGCTTCCATCGCCCGCAGCGTGCTCAGCGCCACCAGCGCGCAGGTGACGGCGAGCGGCAGTTCGGCGAGCACGGCCATCGCCGCGGCGAGCAGCAGGGCGGCGCCCTGGGAGGTCGCCAGGTCGAGCGAGGCGTCCAGGAGCAGCAGGGCCGCGGTCGCCGTGGCGGTCGGCGGCAGGGCGCGGTGCGGCAGCGCGCGCAGGGCGAGGACGCCGGAGGCCATGAGGCCGACGGCCTCCAGCGAGTCGATGGTGAGCCAGCCCGCCGTCCAGCGGGGGGCGCCGCCGCTGGCCAGTATCACCAGCCACGGCACGAGCAGCAGCCCGCACGCCACGAGGGCCGCCGGCGGTGCGCTCCTCCTCGGTGACCGCACCTCGCTGACGGACATCCCGCCCCTCCCTCCCGCGCGCGGATCCCACGACCTGCCGAGCGGGGCACTGACGCTGTCGGCGGGCGCTCCCGCCCGCTCCCGTGCGTGAACCCCACCCTTTACACGGCTACCCCCGATCCCGCTCTTTCCCACCCGCCCCGCGCAACGGGTCCCGCTACACCACGGCCCGGGGCAGCCGCGTGCTCAGCGCGACCGTCGCCGCCACCGCCGCGAGCTGCGCGAGCAGCGCCCAGACGAGCGCGTCGCGGAAACCCACCGACGTGGACAGCGTCAGGAAGAGCGTGCCCAGAGTCGCGACGCCCAGCGCGAGGCTGGACTGCTGCGTGGTCGCCATCGCCCCGCTGCCCACCCCCGCCTGCGCCGCCGGCACTTCGCTGAGGACGATGCGGAAGACCACCGGCAGCACCAGGCCCTGGCCGAAGCCGATCACCGCCATGGCGGGCGCGAGGACCAGGACGCCGATGTGCGGCCAGCCCAGGAAGAAGGTCGCGGCCAGCGCCACCAGCCCCGCCGCCTGGATCAGCGAACCCGCGGTCACCGTACGGCGGCCGTGGCGGGCCACCATCCGCGGGCCGAGCAGCGACGCCGCGAAGAAGGCCGCGCACAGCGGTGCCAGCGCCGCACCCGCGGCCAGCGCCCCGAAGTGCAGACCGTCCTGCATGGCCACCGCGAGCACGAACATGAAGCCGCCGAAGCCCAGGCAGAGCGGCACGATCAGCAGCAGCCCGCTGCGTACGCTGTGGACGCGGACCAGCGACGGCGGCAGCAGCGGATCGCCGCCGGTGCGCTCGCCGTGCCGCTCGACGGCCACGAAGGCCGCGGCGGCGAAGGGGGACAGGACCAGCAGCGCCCACGACCACAGCGGCCAGCCGGCCGCCCGGCCCTCGGTGAGCGGCAGCAGCAGGGTGATCAGGGCCAGCGCCAGCAGCGCCGTGCCGGCCCGGTCGACGCGCGCGGGGTTCGCGGAGCGGGTCTCCGGCACGGACCTCAGCGCCAGCGCGAACGCCACCGCCGCCACCGGCGCGTTCACCAGGAAGATCGCCCGCCAGCCGCTGCCGGCGATGTCCGCGGAGACCAGGACGCCGCCGAGCACCTGCCCGACGACACTGGCGATGCCCGCGGTGGCGCCGTAGTAGCTCAGCGCTTTGCCGCGGCTGCTGCCGGAGGTCGCGGCCTGGATGGTGGCCAGCGCCTGCGGGAGCAGCAGCGCGGAGGCCGCGCCCTGGGCGACCCTGGCCGCCACCAGGGTCCAGGCAGTGGGCGCGAAGCCGCAGGCCAGCGAGGTCGCCGCGAAGAGGCCGAGCCCCCACAGGAAGAGGTTGCGGCGGCCGAACATGTCGCCGAGCCGGCCGCCGAGCACCAGCAGCACGGCATAGGCGACGCCGTAGCCCGCGACCACCATCTCCAGCACCGCGGGTCCCGCGTCGAGGTCGCGGTCGATCGTGGGCAGGGCCACGTTGACGATGAAGAAGTCCACCATCGGCAGCGCCGCGCCGAGCAGCACGGTCAGCAGGCCGAGCGCGCTCAGTGCCGGCGCGGCGGGCGAGGGTGAGGGCGGGAGCGGGGAGCGGGAAGGCGCCGCGATGCGGGTCACGCGGGGCAGCACCTGGGCCCGGGAGGGAAGTGTCTGGTTCATTCGCTCGTTCACCCGGTCCACACTGGACCTCTCCCCAAGGGGGTACCAGAGAGCGTTTATCCAGGTATACCGAGCACCTGGCAACTGGTTGCCGGATCCGGCATCCTGGGAATATGACCGCTCAGAGCGCACCCGCGACCGACGACGCCGACAGTGCCGTGAGCCGCCGTCAGGAGCTGGCGTCCTTCCTGCGCAGCCGCCGCGAGCGGATCGCGCCCGAGCAGGTCGGGCTGCCGCCGGGCCGCAGGCGGCGCACCCCTGGGCTGCGCCGCGAGGAGGTCGCACAGCTCGCCGCGGTCGGCGTCACCTGGTACACCTGGCTCGAACAGGCCAGGGACATCCAGGTGTCGGGCCAGGTCGCCGACGCCATCGCCCGCGCCCTGATGCTGGACCAGAACGAGCGCCGGCACCTCTTCACCCTGGCCGGCACCGCCGACCCGCACCCGCATCTGGACTGCACGGGCATGTCCCCGGCGGTCCGCGGCATGATCGACCAGCTGGAACCGCTGCCCGCCGCGGTCTTCAACAGCCGCTACGACATCATCGCGTACAACCGGACCTACGGGCGGCTGGTGACCGACCTGGACGCGATGCCGGTCGAGGACCGCAATGTGATGTGGCTGGCCTTCACCGACCCGCTGTGGCGGGAGCGGATGCTCGACCGGGAGCAGAACACCCGGCTGATGGCGGCGAAATTCCGCTCCTCGATGGCCGAGCACCTCGCGGAGCCCGCGTGGAAGGAGATGCTCCGGCGGCTCCAGCAGAATTCGGCCGAATTCCGCCAGGCCTGGGAGCGGCACGAGGTGTTGCGGCCCGGCAGCCACGTGAAGCGCTACCTCAATCCCGAAGTCGGCCTGCTGGCGTTCGACTTCACGCATCTGTGGCTCGGCCCGCAGGACGGGCCGCGGCTGACGGTGTATTCGCCGGTGGACGAGGTGACCGAGGAGCGCCTCGGCCGGCTGCACCGGATCGTGCTGGCGGAGCGGGCGCCGGTCGCGGTCTGATAACCGCGGCCACGGCTTAAAATCGCCGGATGACACCCACCCGCGCGAGAGGCTCCGGTCTGCGCGAGCTGACCCGCAGAACGGTCCGTGCCCAGATCGCCGAACGGGCGATCGCGCTGTTCATCGCCCAGGGCTTCGAGGAGACCACGGTCGAGCAGATCGCGACCGAGGTCGGCATGTCCGCACGCAGCGTCTTCCGCTACTTCGACACCAAGGAGGACATGGTCGTCGGGAGCATGCTGGAGTCCGGCGTCCGGCTCGCCGACGCGTTAGCCGCCCGGCCGGCGACCGAGGACCCGTGGCGGGCACTGCGGGGTGCGCTCGATGTGCTGCTGGACGCGATCGCGGCGGACCGCGAGGGCTCGCTGGCCATGGCGCGGATGTTCGCCAGTACGCCGGCGCTGCGGGCGGCCAGGCGGCAGAAGCACGCCCAGTGGCGGGAGTTGCTGGTGCCCGGGGTGCTGGCCAGGCTGGACGGCGGCCCGGAGGAGACCCGCGGATTGCGGGCGGCGGCCATCACCACGGCGGTGCTCGGCTGCGTGGAGGTGTCGGTCACCCGGTGGTCCGAGGCGGGCGGCACCGGCAGGCTCGACGCGCTGCTCGACACGGCCATCCTGGCGGTGCGGGAGTGAGCCCTGCGGGAAGCCGTGCGGAAGCGGGCGTCCCGGTCCCGGGGCGGGCGGTCGGCTGCGGGGGAAGCCGCCAGCCGTGCGGTCAGCCGTGGGGGAGCGCGGCGAGTGCCGCGGTGATCCGGTCGAGCGCCGCCAGATCCGCCGCCGAGAGCCCCAGCAGGGCGGGCGGCGGGGTGCCGAGGATCGCGTTCGCGCGGGCGGCCGTCGCCAGGCCCGCCGGGGTCGCCGACACGATCTTGGAGCGCCGGTCGGTGGGATGCTGCGTACGCTCCACCAGGCCGCGCTTTTCCAGGTCGTCCACCACGAGGGTCAGATAGGGGCGGTCCGAGGCCAGCTCGGTGGCCAGGTCGCCCATCCGGTAGGGCCGGGCGGCGATCCTGCGCAGCGCCTTGACCCGGAAGAAGCTCATGCCGATTGCCTCGGCGACCTCCTTGCGGCGCTCATTGCGCTCCAGCACCACGGCCCGCAGATTGCGCCACACCCGCTCGGCCGTCTCCCGGGCGGCGTCGGAGCCCGGGACCCCGGCGGCGTCCGGGGCGCCGGGGGAGCCCGCGGCCTGCTCGCCGTGCGCGGCGGCCCCCTTCCTCGGCGGAGTCTCCGGCCCATGCGCAGCCCCGGTCCCGTTCCCGGTCCCGACCCCGTGCACCCTCCCCGGCCCGTGCTCGGGACCGGCCGTGTTCCGCTGTGCCGTCGTCACACCTTCACCGCCTTCCGGTTGTCCTCCGCCTCGGGCGCCAGCAGCCCCGCCGTACGCTCCGCCGTGGCCCTGGCCCACCGGCCGGTGGTGAGCGTACCCAGCACCAGCACCGAGGCACCACAGCCCGCGATGATCCACCAGGCGCCCTCGTGCAGCCCGGCGGCCAGCGCCGCGCCCAGGACCGCGACGCCCAGCGACTGGCCGACCTGGCGGCTGGTCGAGGCGACCGCCGCCGCCACCCCGGCCTGCGCACGCGGCATGCCGGACACGGCGGTGTTGGTGATCGGCGCGTTGATCAGGCCGAAGCCGATGCCGAACAGGACGTAGGAGGTGAAGAGCAGCACGTCGGACGACTGGGCGTCGAGCGCCGCGAGCATCACAGCGCTGGCCGTCATCGCCGCGCCCGCGAGGATCAGCGGGATCCTCGGGCCCCGGGTGCCGACGAGCCGGCCCGACAGCGGCGCGAAGACCAGCGCCATCGCGGCCATCGGCAGCATGTACAGGCCCGCGTCGAGCGCCGACAGGCCGCGCTGGTCCTGGAGGTAGAGCGTGTTGAGGAAGAGGAAGCCGCCGAGCGCTGCGAAGCCGCTGACCGCTATGAGGGTGGCACCGCTGAAGGGCACGCTGCGGAAGAACCGGGTGTCGATCAGCGGGTCCACCCGCCGGGTCTCGTACGCCGCCAGGCCCGCCGCACTCGCCGCGGCCACCACGAAGCAGCCGATGATCAGCGGTGAGCTCCAGCCCGCGTTCGTGCCCTCGATGATGCCGTACGTCAGGGTGCCGAGCAGCGCCATGACCAGGAGCTGGCCGACCGGGTCCACCCGGCGGGCCCGCGGGGCGCGCGACTCGGGGACGAAGCGGTGGGTCAGCAGCAGCGCGGCGAGCCCGATCGGCAGGTTGATCCAGAAGATCGCCCGCCAGCCCACCGACTGCACCAGGGCGCCGCCCAGGATCGGCCCGGCCGCCATGCTGATGCCGATGACCCCGCCCCACACCCCGATCGCGCGGGCCCGCTCACGCGGCTCGGAGAAGGTGTTGGTGATGATCGACATCGCCACCGGGTTGAGCATCGAACCGCCGACCGCCTGCACCATGCGGAAGGCGATCAGCCACCCCAGCCCCGGCGCGAGGCTGCACAGCGCGGACCCGGCTGTGAAGAGCACCAGGCCGGTCTGGAAGACCTTCTTGCGGCCGATCCGGTCCGCCGTCGATCCGGACAGCAGCAGCAGTGAGGCGATGACCAGCAGATACGCGTCGATCGTCCACTGGAGTCCGGAGACGGGGGCGTGGAAGTCCCGTTGCAGCGACGGGAGCGCGACGTTCAGGATCGTGTTGTCCAGGCTGACGATCAGCAGGCTCATGCAGCAGATCGCCAGGATGAGATTGCGGCGCTTCGCGGTCGGTTCCGGCATGGATGGTGGATCCAATGATTGTGTGAATAGAACGATTATTATTCTACAACGATCGCGCCGGTCCGTCCGCTCGGCCGGACGGCTTCCGGGGGCACCGCGGGCGTGCGGGACAATGGACGGCATGACCGCTGACGCCACCCTGGCCCCGCCCGCGCCCGGCGCCCTCCGGATCGGCCCGCACACCGCGTGGCCGCCGGTCGTGCTCGCGCCGATGGCCGGTATCACCAACGCGCCCTTCCGCACGCTGTGCCGGGAGTTCAGCGGTGGCAAGGGGCTGTTCGTCAGCGAGATGATCACCACCCGCGCCCTGGTCGAGCGCAACGACAAGACGATGCAGCTCATCCACTTCGACGCCACCGAGACGCCGCGCTCCCTCCAGCTCTACGGCGTCGACCCGGTGACCGTCGGCAAGGCCGTGCGGATGATCGCCGACGAGGACCTGGCCGACCACATCGACCTCAACTTCGGTTGCCCGGTGCCCAAGGTCACCCGCAAGGGCGGCGGCTCCGCGCTGCCGTACAAGCGCAATCTGCTGCGGTCGATCCTGCGCGAGGCGGTCGGCAACGCGGGGGACCTGCCGGTCACCATCAAGATGCGCAAAGGTATCGACGACGATCATCTGACGTATCTGGACGCCGGGCGCATCGCCGTCGAGGAGGGCGTCACGGCGGTCGCCCTGCACGGCCGCACCGCCGCCCAGCACTACGGCGGGACCGCCGACTGGGACGCCATCGCCCGGCTCAAGGAGCACGTGCCGGAGATTCCGGTGCTCGGCAACGGCGACATCTGGTGCGCGCAGGACGCGCTGCGGATGATGCGGGCCACCGGGTGCGACGGGGTCGTCGTCGGCCGCGGATGCCTCGGCCGGCCGTGGCTCTTCGGCGACCTCGTCGCCGCCTTCGAGTCGCCCGGGCTCGCCCCGGCCGCGCCCGACTTCGGCCGGGTCGCCGCGGTCATGCGGCGGCACGCGGAACTGCTCGGGCTCTGGCTCGGCGACGAGACCCGCGGGGTGGTCGACTTCCGCAAGCACGTGCCCTGGTACACGAAGGGCTTCGCGGTCGGGTCCGATATGCGGCGCGCCCTTGCAACGGCCTCGACCCTGGCGGAGCTGGACGAGCACCTCGGGACTCTTGACCAGGCGCAGCCGTGGCCCGCCCACGCGGATGGTCCGCGGGGGCGGACCGCTGCCGGCAAGCGGGTCGTCCTGCCGGACGGGTGGCTGAACGATCCCTTCGACTGCGCCGCGGTGTCGGCTGACGCCGAGTCCGACACGTCTGGCGGCTGACGCCGCCCCGGGTACGCGATGCGGTAAGGCGGCGCCCTACCAGGGGCGCGGGGAACTGCGCGCTCAGCGCCCGTCGGGGCGCGGGTCGTCACCGACCCGAAGGGTCTCTTCGGTCCGATCCGGACCACCGGCCGGCGGTGGGTTGCTCGCGCCGTTCCCCGCGCCCCTGGTAGGGCACCCCCCTGCCGGAGGGAGCCGCACAAGCCACCGCACCCCTGGGCGGGCACCCCTTGCGGCAGGGGCGCCGCAATACCCCGCACCCTGGTGGGGCACCCCCGTGCCGGAGGGGTGCCGTCGGAGCCCCCGTGCCCTCGGGCGGGCGGCCCCTGCCGCGGAGGGACCGCCGGAAACCCCGCCCCCGGGGGAAGCGGGCTCGCCGACGCAGCCTCCCTCAGCCGCAGAGGGCGCCCCAGGCGAGACGCGTACGTCCGGGAGGTGAGACACCCGGCGTGATTCGCACCACATCTGATATGCCTTACGCTCAAAAGAGCGCCCGTGTGAGCGCCCCACCTCTCGAATGCACGGCACTTAGTGCCACCACCAACCGTGCAGAGGGTCACGCCAACCGTCACTCACCGTAGAGACCGCAACCCTGGAAGCTCGCGCAGCGACATGCTGGCTTCGGTTCGTGAACGCACGCCGAAGCCCCGGCGGCGAGCCGGATACTTTCGAAGTATCGGCAGACGGGCGG
This sequence comes from Streptomyces sp. IBSBF 2435, assembly GCF_036815005.1. Lineage (NCBI taxonomy): Bacteria > Bacillati > Actinomycetota > Actinomycetes > Kitasatosporales > Streptomycetaceae > Streptomyces > Streptomyces sp. IBSBF 2435. The sequence continues at coordinate 22,191 of NZ_JAJSYW010000098.1, forward strand.
TTAAAACCGTGTGTCATGCTGATGGATGCACTGCGGAGCCTTGGAGATGGGTACGCTCCCCGCCGTCAGGGCAACCCGGTCGCGAGGAGTCGAGGCCCAGTGTCGGCACGGCAGCAACAGCAGAAATTCGTCTACGACTTCACTGAGGGCAACAAAGACCTCAAGGATCTGCTCGGCGGGAAGGGTGCGAACCTCGCCGAGATGACCAACCTCGGGCTTCCGGTCCCTCCCGGATTCACCATCACCACCCAGGCGTGCAAGGTGTATCTGGAGTCCGGCGCGGAACCCGCCGCGCTGCGCGACGAGGTGGGTGCGCACCTCGACGCGCTGGAGCAGCGCATGGGCAAGCGGCTCGGGCAGCCCGACGACCCGCTGCTGGTGTCGGTGCGGTCCGGCGCCAAATTCTCGATGCCCGGGATGATGGACACCGTCCTGAACATCGGCCTGTCCGACGCCTCGGTGGACGGCCTCGCGGCCCAGGCCGACAACGAGCGGTTCGCCTGGGACTCCTACCGCCGCCTCGTGCAGATGTTCGGCAAGACCGTGATGGGCGTCGAGGGCGACCTCTTCGAGGAGGCGCTGGAGGCGGCCAAGCAGGCCAAGGGCGCCGACAGCGACCTCGGCCTGGACGCGGCCGACCTGCGGCAACTGGTCGAGGACTTCAAGCACATCGTCGTCAAGGAGACCGGCCGGGACTTCCCGCAGGAGCCGCGCGAGCAGATGGACCTCGCGATCCGCGCGGTGTTCGACTCGTGGAACACCGCGCGGGCCAAGCTGTACCGCCGCCAGGAGCGTATCCCCGGCGACCTGGGCACCGCCGTCAACGTGTGCTCGATGGTCTTCGGCAACCTCGGCCCCGACTCCGGTACGGGCGTGGCCTTCACGCGCGACCCGGCCAGCGGCGCGCAGGGCACGTACGGCGACTACCTCCAGAACGCGCAGGGCGAGGACGTCGTCGCCGGCATCCGCAATACCGTGCCGCTCGCCGACCTCGCGGGCATCGACAAGGCGTCGTACGAGCAGCTGATGGCGATCATGGAGACGCTGGAGACGCACTACCGGGACCTGTGCGACATCGAGTTCACCATCGAGCGCGGGCACCTGTGGATGCTCCAGACCCGGGTCGGCAAGCGGACCGCGGCGGCAGCCTTCCGTATCGCGACGCAGCTGGTCGACCAGGGCCTGATCACCGAGGCCGAGGCCCTCCAGCGGGTCACCGGGGCGCAGCTCAGCCAGCTGATGTTCCCGCGGTTCGACGACACGGTCGCGGACAGCGCCTCGGTCACGCGGATCGGCTGGGGCATCGCGGCCTCGCCGGGCGCCGCGGTCGGCAAGGCGGTCTTCGACTCGTACACGGCGGTGAAGTGGTCGCGCTCGGGTGAGCAGGTCATCCTGATCCGCCGGGAGACCAACCCCGACGACCTCAACGGCATGATCGCCGCCGAAGGCATCCTCACCTCGCGCGGCGGCAAGACCTCGCACGCGGCCGTCGTCGCCCGCGGCATGGGCAAGACCTGCGTGTGCGGGGCGGAGGAGCTGGAGGTCGACACCAAGCGGCGCCGGCTCACCGCACCCGGTGGCGTGGTGATAGAGGAGGGCGACCTCATCTCGATCGACGGCTCCACCGGCAAGATCTACCTCGGCGAGGTACCGGTCGTACCGTCGCCGGTCGTCGAGTATTTCGAGGGCCGGATGCACGCGGGCGCCGACGAGGCGGACGGCCTGGTGCAGGCCGTGCACCGGGTGATGGCGTACGCCGACCGGGTCAGGAAGCTGCGGGTGCGGGCCAACGCCGACAACGCCGAGGACGCCGCGCGTGCCCGCCGGTTCGGGGCGCAGGGCATCGGCCTGTGCCGTACCGAGCACATGTTCCTCGGCGAGCGGCGCGAGATGGTCGAGCGGCTGATCCTGGCCGACACCGACACCGAGCGGGACGAGGCGCTGGGCGCGCTGCTGCCGTTGCAGCGGGCCGACTTCATCGAGCTGTTCGAGGCGATGGACGGCCTGCCGGTGACCGTACGGCTGCTGGACCCGCCGCTGCACGAATTCCTGCCGGACATCACCGAGCTGTCGGTACGGGTCGCGCTCGCCGAGTCCCGCAAGGACGCAAACGAGAACGACCTGCGGCTGCTCCAGGCGGTGCACAGGCTCCACGAGCAGAACCCGATGCTGGGCCTGCGCGGGGTGCGGCTCGGCCTGGTCATCCCGGGGCTGTTCGCGATGCAGGTACGTGCCATCGCCGAGGCCGCCGCCCACCGCAAGGCGGCGAAGGGCGATCCGCGGGCCGAGATCATGATCCCGCTGGTCGGCACCGTCCAGGAGCTGGAGATCGTCCGGGACGAGGCCGACCGGGTCGTCGCCGACATCGAGGCGGCGACCGGCACCCGATTGAAGCTGGCCATCGGCACGATGATCGAACTGCCGCGCGCCGCCCTGACCGCGGGCCAGATCGCCGAGGCCGCCGAATTCTTCTCCTTCGGCACCAACGACCTCACCCAGACCGTCTGGGGATTCTCCCGCGACGACGTCGAGGCGTCCTTCTTCACCGCCTACCTGGAGAAGGGCATCTTCGGCGTGTCCCCCTTCGAGACCATCGACAAGGACGGGGTCGGCGCCCTGATCCGCAGCGCGGTGGCCGCGGGCCGCGCCACCCGCCCCGACCTCAAGCTCGGCATCTGCGGCGAGCACGGCGGCGACCCGGAGTCCGTCCACTTCTTCCACGAGGTCGGCCTGGACTACGTCTCCTGCTCGCCCTTCCGCGTCCCCGTCGCCCGCCTGGAGGCCGGCCGCGCGGCCGCCGGCCCCCACTGACGCCCCCCGACCGGGCCGGCCCGGTCCACCGACGGCGGCCCTTTGCCCTGGGGGCCGAACCCTCACCGACCGGTGGACCGTCCCCGGCCCTTCCCCGGCGGGGGGGGGGGGGGGGGGGGGGGGGGGGGGGGGGGGGGGGGGGGGGGGGGGGGGGGGNGCGTCTGACACCCCGCGACACCCCCTGATCGGGGGGGGGGCCCCCCGGGGGGCGCCCCCCCCCCCCCCGGCTCTCTCGCGTGCGGGGCCGGCCCGGCGGCGGTATGAGAGGTCAGTGCGGGATGCCCGCGATGATCTCGCCTGCGCCCTGCCGGAGGAGTTCGGCGGCGACCCGGGTGCCCAGTGCGGTGGGGTCGTTGCCGGTGCCGCTCAGCAGGTGGGTGTGGACGAAGGCCGAGCCGTCGGGGGCGAAGACCATGCCGCGCAGGGAGAGCTGACCGTCCGGGGCGGTGACGCAGTGGCCCGCGATGGGGCTGTTGCAGTGGCCCCGCAGGTCGTGGAGCATCGCGCGCTCGGCGGTGACCTCGGTCATGGTCCTCTCGTGGTTGAGCCGGGTCAGCAGCCCGGTCACCGGGCCGTCGTCGTGGCGGCACTCCAGGCCGAGGGCTCCGGCACCCACGGCGGGGAGGATGTCGTCGGCGGTGAAGACCTGCCGGCCGCGGTGGGACAGCGCCAGCCGCTCCAGGCCCGAGGTCGCCAGGATCATCGCGTCCAGCGGGGCGTCGTTCTGCTTCCTGGCGTCGAGCTTGGCGATCCGGGTGCCGACAGCGCCGCGCACGCGTACGACGTCGAGGTCCGGGCGCAGCCGGTTGAGCTGGGCCTTGCGGCGTACGGCCGAGGTGGCCACGGTGGCGCCCGCCGGGAGGTCGTCGAGGGTGCGCATGGCGGAGCCCTCGGGGAAGAGGAGGACGTCCCGCACGTCGTCCCGGGGCAGGTAGGCGGCGAAGACCAGGCCCTGGGGGAGGGCGACATCGCCGGGGACGTCCTTCACGCAGTGGACGGCCAGGTCCACCTCGCCGCGCTGGAGCATGGCGTCGATCTGCTTGACGAACAGCCCCTTGCCGCCGAGTTGGGCCAGGTCGCCCTGCCACCGGTCCGCCTCGGTGGTGACGGGGGCCAGCTCGACCCGGAGGCCCGGCTGCTCCTTGCGCAGGAGGCCGGCCACCAGGTTGGCCTGCGCCAGTGCCATCGGTGAGCTGCGGGTGCCGATCCGCACGGTCCGGTCGGCCGGGAAGGTGTTCATGGGGCAGGAGTCCTCTCGTTCCGCGTCTCACGGTAGAGGGTCCGCCCGGGCAGCCCGCGCCGCCCCCGCGCGCGGCCGGTCAGGGGCCGGCCGCGTGCGGGGGC
>NZ_JAJSYW010000098.1:26355-38451 GCF_036815005.1 Streptomyces sp. IBSBF 2435
CCTCGGGCCCCCGCTGGGGCCCCCCCCCGGCGCGGGGGGGGTGGGGGGGGGGCCGGGGGGGGGGCCGGCGCGGAGGACCCCGCCGCCGGTACGGGGGCGCCCGGCGGCGGGGGGTTCGAGGGGGCGTCAGTTCTGCATTTGCGTCCGCCAGAAACGCGTGATGCTCTCGCGGAAATGGGTGTGCCCCGGGTGCTTGGCCGAGTGCTTGATCGCCCAGGCCTGCCCGTCCGCGACGTCCTCGGACGCCGGGGACCGCGAGCCGCCGCCGTCCGGCGCGTCGAGCGTCGAGCACGTCGTGCACTCGAACTCGTACAGCGGTTCCTGGGGCGCGCCCGCGGCCCGATCGCGGGTGATCAGCCAGTTGACGTGCCGAATCATCGTGCGTCCTGCGGCCTCAGCAGCCCCTGGGCACGCATGCGGTCGGCGAGCACGTCGGAGGCCGTCGCGGGCCTGACGCGGTCCGGGCCGGCGTCCCACTCCAGCCCGCCGCGGGCGGGCCGGAGGGCGTAACGTCCGCGGTCGCAGGCCATCACCCGGGCCAGGATGCCGCGGCGGCCGGTGTCCACGACCAGGTCGCCCACCGCCGGCGGTCTGCCATCCGCGGGTCGGGGGTCTGTACTCTCGTTCATGTCGTCGCCCCTTCCGGCGCCGAACACCCCCCGGACCGTGGCGCGGTCGCGGGGCTCTCTACTGCACGCGCCCGCGTACATCGGCGCGCGGGGGCGGGTGCTGCCCATGACGGTAGGGATGCTTCGTTCACCGGCGCGACCGATGTTCACCGATGTTCATCACGACGCTGTGACAAGTGACGATGCGTCGATGCGGCCTTGACCGGGAGTCGCGGCAGGGGCAACGGTGGCGTACACCCGTGAACACCCCTGACGTCGGAGGCAGCAATGGCATTACGGTTCGTCGGCATCGACCCCACCACCGGAACCGGCGAGAGCCCGACGGTCTGGGTCGACCAGGAGAAGGGGGAGCTGGTGCTCCAGGGCTGGAAGCCCGACGAGGACACGCTCGCCGAGTGCGGCGCCTTCGAGGCTCCCGGGCACGCCGTCGGCATCCCGGAGACCGAGGCCGTGATCCGTATCCCCGCCAGAATGGTCGACATGGTCAGGGAGGCGTGCGATGTCCTCGATCGTGCCCACCTTTGACGAGCTGCTGGGCGCCGCCGCGCACTCCGCCGTGCATCTGGAGATGCGCGACGCCTACGGGGTGAACAGCGAGGCGGCCGACTTCGCCCGCTGGAGAGCCACCGGCGAGCGCGACACCGACCCGGACTCGGCCTACTGGAGACCCTGGACGGAGCTGGTGCGGCGCACCGTCGCCCGCGGCGTCGTCGTCCGCCGGGCGAGGATCGTCAGCGAGCCGGTCAGCGACTACATCCGCTACGAGTACGCGGGAACGGTCGTCAACCTCGGCGCGGGCGAGCAGGTGCGGTGGCTGCCGCGCCGGCAGGCGTCGGACATCCCGCTGCCGGGTAACGACTTCTGGCTGGTCGACAGCGCCGTCGTCCGGTGGAACCACTTCGCGGGGGACGGCGTGTCCGGCGGCGGGGAGATGAGCACCGACCCGACGGTGGCCAAGCTGTGCGCCGACGCCTTCGAGCTGGTGTGGTCCCGGGCGGTCCCGCACGACCAGTACACGATCCGCTAGCCGAGAGGCCACATCGTACGATGCCCGTATCGCCGTCGTCCGCGGCCCAGACCGCCCGCGAGGTCGTCGCCAGGCGCCTGCGCGACCTTCGCGCGGACGCCGGGATCACCGGCACCGAGCTGGCCAGGCGGTGCGGCTGGACGCACCCCAAGGTCAGCCGGATCGAGAACGCCCGCACCCCGCCGACCCCGCGCGACATCCGCCTGTGGTGCGAGGCGTGCGGCGCGGGCGACCAGGCCCCCGACGTCATCGCGCAGGCGCGTACCGCCGAGTCGCTGTACGCCGACTGGCGCCGCCGCGTCCGCACCGGGCTGCGGCAGCTCCAGGACAGCTACGTCGAGCTGTACCGGGCCACGAGCCTCTTCCGCGTCTACTCGCCGACCCTGGTGCCCGGCCTGCTCCAGACCGAGGGGTACGCCCGCGCGCTCCTGTCCGCGAACGCCCGGCTCCTGGCCATACCGGACGACTCCGCCGAGGCCGCGCTCGCCCGGCTGCGGCGCTCGCAGATCATCCATGAGCCGGGGCGCCGCTTCGTCCTGCTCATCGAGGAAGGCGTCCTGCGCTACCAGCTCGGCGACCACAACGCGATGGCGGCGCAGCTCGGCCACCTGCTGACGGCCGGCGCGCTCCCGGCGGTGTCACTCGGCGTCATCCCCGGCGCCACGCGCGAGCGCGTCGTGTGGCCGCAGGAGGTCTTCCACATCTACGACGAGGCGCTGGTGTCGGTGGAGTTGCTCTCGGCCCGCGTCAAGGTGACCCAGCCCACCGAAATCGCCCTGTACACCGCCGCGTTCGAGCAGCTGCGGTCCATGGCGGTCTACGGCGCCGACGCGCGGGCGCTGATCGTCCGGGCGATCGAGTCGCTGAGCTGACCGCGGCCGGCGGCGGGGTACGGGTCCGGCCGCTCCCTGCCACGGCGGTCAGGGCGTGGACAGGGCGGCCCCGGTGCAGGCCCGGCTGCGGGCCGAGCACCGCGCCCTGCGCCCGCGGCCGGCCGCCGCGCAGACGCCGGACGGCGAGCTGCTCAGGCAGCTCGCCGTCCTCGCCGACGCCATGGCGGAGCACTTCGCGTACGAGGAGCGGCGTTCTGCTCCCGGCGCTCCGCGCTCCGTGGCCTCACGGCGTCGCGCTCGCCTTGCCCGAGGCGGAACCCGACGGTGTCGGGGTCGCCGTGGCCGGCGGTCCGAAGGTCACGTTGACGGTGGTGAAGCCCAGTGAGGTCAGCAGCCCCTGGAGCATCGTGCGGGTGTTGGTCTCGGCGCGGCCGGCCAGCTCGGTCTGCTTGGCCGCGTCCTGGATCTTCTGTGCGGCCAGCTCGCTGAGCTTCTGCATGTTGCCGGTGTCACTGCCGAAGAAGTCGCCGACCCGGTCGAAGAAGCCGCGCTCCTGGGAGACGACGTAGGAGTGCTGGGTGTCCAGCGAGGTCCGCTCAAGGGCCGCGTGCGGCAGCCGCACCGACGCCGTCTTGCGGTCGTCGGAGACCGTCACCGCGTTTTCCTTGACCGAGCCGAGGTCGACATAGGCGTCGACGCTGCCGGCCCCGACGTAGAGCGTGCGCTTGCCGTGCACGATGTCGGGCAGGTATTTGGCGTCCTTGTCGAGGTCCACCACGACCTCGAAGTTGCCGCTCGCGCCTTCGAAGCGGTTCATGTCCTGGATCGACTTCAGGAGCACGGGACCGCTGCGGTCCTTCGTCGTCTCCGCGAACGGGTTCGGCAGCCCGGGCAAGAGGTTCGCCTTGCCGAGCAGGACGAACAGCAGTCCCAGCACGACGATCCCGATTCCCGTCTTCGCCCACCAGGGCATCCGGCTGACTGCGAATTGCTGCGTGGCCATGACACACCTCCTCCCTGAACCGGCTACCCGGGATCGCGGCGCGCATGGCTGGTATTCCGCTGGACACGCTGCCGGGCGGGCTGACCTGACGGGATGTGACCCGGGAAGCCCCCGGCGGGCCCCGCGGGGGCCGCCGGGGGGGGGGGCGGCCGCCGGGGGGGGAGGGGGCGGCAGCGGCGGTCCGGCCGGACCGGGTCCCGCCGGGCCGTGGGCCCGAATATTTCGGCCGTGTAACCGAATCTTTTGGGTCTCCGTGACGGCGATCTACGAGGTCGTGGCGCGGACGGACCCCGCCCTGCCGGGCTACGATCGCTGCCATGAGTGCCACGATTCCCCAGCCTTCGCACGATGACCAGTCGGGAACCACCGGCGAGGGCGCGGCGACGCTCGCCGAGATCGCCCGGGCCGCCGGAGTCTCGGCTCCGACTGTTTCGAAAGTGCTCAACGGTCGCGGTGACGTGGCCCCGGCCACCCGCAGCCGGGTCGAGGACCTGCTGCGCCGGCACGGCTACCAGCGCCGCCGCGGCAGCATGCAGCCCGCCCCGCTGCTCGACCTCGTCTTCCACGAACTGGACAGCTCCTGGGCGATGGAGGTGATCAGGGGCGTCGAGCGGGTGGCCGGGCAGGAAGGCCTGAGCGTGGTGCTGTCGGAGTCCGCGGGCCGGCTCAGCCCGGGCCAGACCTGGGTGGACGGGGTGCTCGCCCGCCGGCCGACCGGCGTGATCCTCGTGCTGTCCGGGCTCGACCCGGCGCAGCGGGCGCAGTTGATCAGCCGCGACATCCCCTTCGTGGTGCTCGACCCGGCCGGCGACCCCGGCGAGGACGTGCCCGCGATCGGCGCGACCAACTGGCAGGGCGGTCTGGCCGCCACCCGCCACCTGCTCGACCTCGGCCACACCAGGATCGGCGTGCTCGGCGGCCCGGCCGGGATGATGTGCAGCCGGGCCAGGATCGACGGCTACCGCGCCGCGCTGGAGACGGCGGGAGTGCGCTACGACCCCGGCCTGGTGGTCGCGGGCACCTTCCACCACGAGACCGGCTACACAGCGGGCCTGGAACTGCTGCGCAGGCCCGACCGCCCCACCGCGGTCTTCACCGGCAACGACCTCCAGGCGCTCGGCCTGTACGAGGCGGCCCGCGAGCTGGGCCTGTCGATCCCGCGCGACGTCAGTGTGGTCGGCTTCGACGACCTGCCGCTCGCCACCTGGATCAGCCCGCCGCTGACCACCGTGCGGCAGCCGCTGACGGAGATGGCGGAGGCGGCGGCCCGACTCGTGCTGGACCTGAGCCGCGGCCGCGAGCCGAGCACCCTGCGGGTGGACCTGGCGACCCGGCTGGTGGAGCGCAGCAGTACGGCTGCGCCGGCCGGTGCGTAGCACGCCGCCGCGCGGATCGGGGGCCGAGTCCGGGGGACCGATCCCCGGCCCGGCCCGCCGCGTGCGCCGCCCGTGACCGGGTTCCGTGGCCGACCGCGCCTGGCGCGGGCTGCGTTCAGGCCGCCGGCGGGCGGATGCGTACCGGATAGCTGGCCACCGTCACCGCGTCGTCGTCCAGGCAGTGCCCGTCAGCCAGGTCGAAACGCTGCTTGAGCAGCGGCGAGGCGACGTAGGGCCGGTCACCGACCGAGCCGAGCAGGCCGTGGCACAGCACGCCCGCCCCGGTGAAGGGGTCCACATTGCCGATCGCGTAGAGCCGCCCGGCCCGGTCGCGGAAGAGCGCCGCCTGGCGTCCGTCGGGCAGCAGCGCGGCCACCCCGCGGCCGGGCAGCAGCTCACCGGCCGCGCACACCGCGAACCAGGCCTCGCCGGTGCGCAGTTCGACCGTCCCGCCGAGCGGCGGGGCCGGGGGAGTAGGCGTGCCGTCGCTCACGCGGTCACCGTTTCCGACAGGGCCAGCAGGACCGGCTCGGGCTTGATCTGGCCGCGCTCGGGGACGAAGCGGACCGTGGGGTCCGGGGTGTTCGGCGCGTTGACGAAGGACACGAAACGGCTCAGCCGCTCCGGGTCGCCGAGAGTGTCCGCCCACTCGTCGCGGTATCCCGCGACATGCGCGGCCATCAGGGCCTCCAACTCCTCGCAGATGCCCAGCGAATCGCGGACGACGACGTCGCGTACGTGATCGAGGCCGCCAGGAACCCGCTGGAGCCACACACTGGTGCGCTCCAGCGGCTCGGCGGTGCGGATGTAGAACATCAGGAAGCGGTCGATGAGCCGCACCAGTTCGGCGTCGGACAGGTCCTTGGCCAGCAGGTCGGCGTGCCGGGGGGTGGCGCCGCCGTTGCCGCCGACGTGCAGATTCCAGCCGTTCGCGGTCGCGATCACCCCGAAGTCCTTACTCTGCGCCTCCGCGCACTCGCGCGCGCAGCCGGACACCGCCGACTTGAGCTTGTGCGGCGAGCGCAGCCCCCGGTAGCGCAGCTCCAGGTCGATCGCCATCCTGACGCTGTCCTGCACGCCGTAGCGGCACCAGGTCTGCCCCACGCAGGACTTCACCGTCCGCAGCGCCTTGCCGTAGGCGTGCCCCGACTCGAAGCCGGCGTCCACCAACCGGGTCCAGATCGACGGCAGCTGCTCCACCCGGGCGCCGAACAGGTCGATCCGCTGGCCGCCGGTGATCTTCGTGTAGAGGCCGAAGTCGCGGGCCACCTCGCCGATCACGATCAGCTTCTCGGGGGTGATCTCACCGCCGGGGATGCGCGGTACGACCGAATAGGAGCCGTTCTTCTGCATGTTGGCCAGGAAGTGGTCGTTGGTGTCCTGCAACGCGGCCTGCTCGCCGTCCAGTACGTGCACGCTCGCGCCGACCGTGGCGGCGAGTGAGGCCAGGACCGAGGCGACGGCCGGCTTGCAGATCTCGCAGCCGTCGCCGCCGCGCGCGCTCTCCCGGCCGTGGGCGTCCAGCAGTTCGCGGTAGGAGGAGATCCGCAGCGCGAGTACCACCTCGTACAGCTCGGCCCTGCTCTGCGCGAAGTGCGGGCACAGGCCCCGGTCCACCTCGACGCCGTTCGCCGCCAGCTCCGCGGTCACCAGCTGACCCAGCACCTTGGCGCAACTGCCGCAGCCCGAACCCGCCTTGGTGTGCTTCTTCACCTCGGCGGCGCTGCCGCAGCCGTGGTCGGTGACCGCGCCGCGGATCACGCCCTTGGCCACGTTGTGGCAGCTGCAGATCACCGCCTCGTCGGGCAGCGCCGCCGGGCCGAGCGCGGCCGGCGCGCCCGCGCCGGCCGGCAGTACCAGGTGCTCGGGCGCCACCGGCGGCACCGAGCCCGTCAACGGCCGCAGCACACCGTACGATTCGACGTCGCCGACCAGGACGCCGCCCAGCAGGGTGCCGTCGGCGCCGACCACCAGCTTGCGGTAGATCCCCGAGCGGGCGTCGGAGTAGCGGATGTCCAGGCTGCCGCCGGTGGCGCCGTGCGCGTCGCCGAAGCTCGCCACGTCCACCCCGAGCAGCTTGAGCCTGGTGGACAGGTCGGCGCCGGTGAAGGCCGCGGGAGAGCCCGCGAGGGTCCGCGCGGCGGTCTCGGCCATCTCGTTGCCCGGCGCGACCAGGCCGTAGACCCGGCCGTCGGCGGCGAGCGCGCACTCGCCGATCGCGAAGACCGCCGGGTCCCGCGTACGGCACTGCTCGTCCACCACGATCCCGCCGCGCTCGCCGACCGGCAGCCCGCAGGCCCGCGCCAGGTCGTCGCGCGGCCGTACGCCGGCCGAGAAGACCACCATGCCGGCGGCCAGCACCGAACCGTCCGACAGCGCCATTCCGGTGACCCGGCCGTCGCCGCCGACCGTGATCTCCCGGGTGCCGACACCGGTGCGCACGCGCACGCCGAGGCCCTCGACACCGCGCCGCAGCGCCTCGCCGCCGCCGTCGTCCACCTGCGCCGGCATCAGCCGCGGCGCGAACTCCACCACGTGCGTGTCCAGGCCGAGCCCCCTGAGCGCGCCCGCCGCCTCAAGCCCCAGCAGCCCGCCGCCGACCACGGCACCGCTCGTCACGCCCCGCGCGTACGCCTCGATCGCCAGCAGGTCCTCGATGGTGCGGTAGACGAAGCAGCCCGCCGCGTCCCTGCCCGGCACCGGCGGCACGAACGGGTACGAGCCGGTGGCCAGCACCAGCGTGTCGTAGCCCACCACCAGCCCGGAGCGGGCGGTCACCGTACGGGAGGCGCGGTCCACCGCGACCGCCGGGTCGCCCACGTACAGCTCGATCCCGTGCCGGGACATGAAGCCGGCCTCGACCATCGACAGGTCCTCGGGACTGGCATTCTCGGAGAAGTACGAGGTCAGGTGCACCCGGTCGTACGCCGGGCGCGGCTCCTCGCACAGCACGACCACCCGCGCGCGCCGGGTCACCCCGTGGTCGGCGAGGGCTTCGAGGAAGCGCTGCCCGACCATCCCGTGGCCGACGAGCACGATGGTGCGGTCCGTGCGGTCCCTCGTGGCGGGGTCTGCGGTGGTGCGGCTCGCAGCCGTGGTGACAGCCATGCTCAGAAACCTCCGTCGTCGGCCGTGGCAGGAGCCTGCGCCGCGGCTGTTTCCCACCCGCATCCCCGCCGTTACCCGAAGGGAACGGTGCGCTCATCCCCGGCAGCGCTGAACTGTGAGCCGGGCCGCGGCAGCTGACCGGATCGTTCCGTACCGGGACACGATCGTGTCTGGTGGCACGGGCGACGACCGAGCAGGATCGCTGGTATGACACCGACCACGGACACCTCCACCACCGCCCTGCTCGTCATCGACGTCCAGGAGTCCTTCCGGCAGCGGGAGAGCTGGCAGGCCGCCTCCGACCCCGACGTCGCCGACAAGGTCGGCCTGCTGGTCGACTACGCCAGGCTGCACGGCCACCTGGTGGTGTGGGTGCTGCACGCGGAAGCCGGCTCCGCCACCGTCTTCGACCCGGCGCTCGGCCACGTCCGGCCGATCGACGGCCTCACGCCCGCGGCCGGCGAACCGGTGCTCACCAAGACCTCGCACAACGCCTTCACCACCACCAACCTCCAGCAGATCCTCACCGAGCACGGCATCCGCGGCCTGATCACCTGCGGCATCCGCACCGAGCAGTGCGTCGAGACCACCACCCGGCTCGGCTCCGACCTCGGCTACGACGTCACCTTCGTCAGCGACGCCACCGCCACCGAGCCCATCGCGCACCGCGACGCGCCAGCGGACCGCCCGCTCGCCGAGGTGCTGGCCGACCCGCGTACGCTGCTGCCCGCCGAGATCATCGCCCGTACCGAATACGCGCTGGCGGGTCGCTTCGCCACCGTCACCACCGTCAAGGAGCTGACCGGATCGTGACCCGGGTGGTCTTCCTGCTCGTCCCGCGACTGCACCTGCTCGACCTCGCCGGGCCGGCCCAGGTGTTCTCCACCGCGGCCGACCACGGCCTCGGCCACACCCTGCGCTACGTGGCCGAGCAGGAGGACGTACCCACCGCCCAGGGCATCACCCTGCGCGCCGAGAGGGCGCTGCCCGCACTCGGCGCCGACGACCTGGTCGTCGTCCCCGGCTGGCGCTCGCACACCCTGCGCGGCACCGGGCCGCTGGCCCCGGCCACCCTCGACTGGCTGCGCGCCCACCACGCGGCGGGCGGCACCGTCGCCAGCGTCTGCGCCGGGGCCGACGCGCTGGGCCGCGCCGGCCTGCTCGACGGCCGCCGCTGCACCACCCACCACGACGTCCAGGACGAACTGGCCCGCCGCTACCCCCGGGCCACCGTCGTACGCGACGTCCTCTATGTCGTCGACGGCCGGGTCGTCACCTCCGCGGGCATCGCCAGCGGCATCGACCTCGCGCTGCACCTGGTCGCCGTCCGGCACGGACCGGGCGCCGCGGCGCGCGTCGCCCGCCAGATGGTCGTCTACGCCCGCCGCAACGGCGACGAGCAGCAGGCCAGCGCCATGCTCCGGCACCGCGGCCACGTCAGCGACGCCGTCCACCGCGCCCAGGACCTCATCGACGCCCGCTACGGCGACCGCCTCGCCCTCGCCGACCTCGCCACCGCGACGGGCCTGAGCGAACGCACCCTCACCCGCCGCTTCACCGCGGCGACCGGGCTCACCCCGCTGCGCTACCAGCAGGAACTGCGGATCGAGCGGGCCGAGCACCTGATCGGCCACGGCACCACCGTGGAGTCCGCCGCGCGGGCGGTCGGCTTCCAGGACGCGCGGATGCTGCGCAGGCTGCGGGCCCGCACGGGGAGCCAGGCGGGCTGACGCCCCGGTGCGCACCCGGGAGCCCGGCGGTCTGAAAGTGGGAGAGCGCGCTCCGGGCCGGCGGGCGGCCGGCGGTGCCACCCTGGGCGGATGGAGATCCGTGACCCGGGCGACGTGCCCGGGACGCCCCCGCCCCGCGGCCCGTACCACCGGCAGCCGCGGGCGCACTGGCAGCAGCCGACGTACACCCTGCCGGTGTCCGTGCCGGGCGACGCCGTCATGATCCGCACCGACGAGATCGCGGTCTGGATCGGCGGGGTCCGGGCGTACCCGAACGGCTTCGACTTCGTCCTGCGGGCGGTCCGCGGCCCGAACCGGCCCGACGCGCCCGAGAGCACCGACGCGTCGCTGCTGCGGCTGGAGGTCGCCTTCGGCAACGGCAGCAGCGTGGTCAAGCACCCCGGACCGCCGGTGCCCGCCAGCGTGGTGCGGACCGGCCCCGACGGGATCACCCTGCTGCTGCTCGCCGGCAACGGCGGCCCCGAACTGTGGGAGTCCCGCTACTGGGTGCACCCGCTGCCGCCGGACGGCCCGGTCACGCTGACCGGCGGCTGGCCGGAGCCCGGCACCCCCGGCGGCAGCGTGGAATTCGACGGCACCGCCATCCGCGCGGCAGCCGCCGAGGCCGTACGGCTGTGGCCCGACGAGGAGTTCGACATCCCCGGCGGCGCGGCCTGGTCGACGTCTACCGGCTGACATCCACCGTCGGCTCGTGCAGCACGGGGAAGTTGACCGAGTTCGCGATGAAGCACAGCCGGTGCGCGTCCGTGTGCAGCGCGGCGGCCTTCTCCGCCATGGCCGCGTCGGCGACCTCGACCGCCGGGCGCAGCACCGCCTCGGTGAAGTGGCCGCCGCCGTCCGGGGTCTGCGTCATCGTGCCGGCGGCCTGGTCGGTATAGCCCGTCACCGTCACGCCGTTCACCGCGCACAGGTGCAGATACGCCAGCAGGTGGCACTGCGACAGGGCGGCGAGCAGCAGCAGTTCGGGATTCCAGCGGCTCGCGTCCCCCCGGAAGGCCGGGTCCGACGACCCGAGCAGCACCGGGACGCCGGGCGCGGACACCTCGTGGGCGCGCTCGTAGGAGCGGTAACTGTCGGTGCCCGAGCCGAGGTTGCCGGTCCACACCAGGTCGGTGCGGTAACTGTGCACATTCGCTGACGCCATGGTGGCGGGTCCTTTCAGCCGCAGGTGTCGAGTACGTGCCGCCGGGCGATGCCGGCGGCGTCCGCCGCCCTGCCCTCGGTGATCGCGGCCAGCAGCTCACGGTGCTGGCCGTTCACCTGCGCCGGGCGGTGCGGCGGGTCGAGAGAGGCGCGCGTGGAGACCACGATCCGGTCCCAGAGCCGGTCCAGGGCGGCCTGCGCCGGGGCGTTCGCGGCCAGGGCCGTGACGCGCTGGTGGAAGCGGCGGTTGTACGCGACCGCCTCGGCGAGGCGGCCCTCCGAGGTGGCCTCCTCGGTCAGGGCCGCGTCCGCCGCGAGCGCGGTCAGCTCGGCCGGGGCGATCAGGCCTGCGGCCTGGCGTTCCGCGGCCAGTTCCGCGGTCAGCGCTTCCAGTGCCGCCCGCACCCGGTAGGTGTCCCGCAGCGCGGCCGGGTCCAGCGCCGCGACCACGACGCCGCGGCCGTCCGCGCTGGTCACCAGGCCGTCCGCGATGAGGCTGCGCAGGGCTTCTCTGACGGGTGTCCGGCTCATCGCCAGCGTGCCGGCGACCTCTGCCTCGGTCAGCCGGTCCCCGGGCGCGTATGCGCCCGCCACGATCATTTCGCGCAGCCGCGCGTGGGCTGTATCCGTTTGCTGCACGCCGGCAGCGTACGAGCTGTATGCATTGCATGCAACGCATGCGAGGCGGCGCCTCTCCTGCCGCCCGGCCGCCTCGTGCCGCTCCTCCCCCCGGGCGCCCCGGGCGACTGCCCCGTGCGGTGCGCGGCCTGGCTGCGGTGCTTTGGCGTGGTGGCTCTCCGTCTCCACACGACGGTTCGTCGTGGCTTGTCGCGCAGTTCCCGCGCCCCTGGGGGTTGCCGCTTGCGGTGCGTGTTCGCCCGCGGCGCCGTCGTGCTTGCGCGCCGCAGTTCCCTGCGGCCCTGTGCGGCTCGGTTCCTTTTGCGCAGAGGGCACGTCACCCAGGGGCGCGGGGAGCTGCGCGGGCAACCACAGTGCGGCGGCACTGTGCACGCAACAGGAAGGGGCAGCCCCTCAGGGGCGCGGGGAACCGCGCGGCCAGCCGAAACGCACCCCAACTGTGCAGGCCACCGCGAGCGGCACCCACCCCCAAGCCGGCGCCGGCGCAAAAGCGGTGGCACCGCAAGGGGAAAGGGGGCGAGGCCCGCGGCAGGGCGCGGGTCAGGGGGTCGGAGCCAGCGCAGCGGCTATGCGGGGGTCCCGGGGGC
>NZ_JAJSYW010000099.1:0-24870 GCF_036815005.1 Streptomyces sp. IBSBF 2435
CCCCACCCGGTCTCCCACACCGTGCCGCCCTGCCACTCCCGCTCCCAATAGCCGATCGACCCGACGGTCTCCCCGCTCCCCGCCGCCACGACCCGGAACATCCCCCCGGGGTCCAGCGCGACGTACCGCTGGTGCCGCGCCACCAGCTGCTCCGCGCTCTCCGGCCCACCGAGGTGGTCTGTCATCTCCACCGCGTTGACCCGTTCCAGCAACCAGAAATCCCCCTCTCCCCACGCCACCAGCTCGACCTGCGGACCGCGCGCTTCTTCCATACCGACCACCGTAGAGCGGGGGTCTGACACTCGCCCCGAGAGCGGCCCTTGCATAGCTGTACGGTGATGCGCATGAGGATGCAGCGGTCATAGCCGAGGGGTGTCAGGCCGGCAGGCCGGCGAGCCAGTCCGTCAGCAGACGGTTGACCTCGGCGGGGCGCTCCTGCTGGATCCAGTGGCCGCAGCCGTCGAGGATGTGGGAGGAGACCAGGCCGGGCAGCGTACGGGGATAGGCCTCGATCGCGTCGGCCAACCAGGTGGTGGAGGCGTCCAGGCTGCCGCCGGCGAAGAGCGACGGCTGGGTGATCGGGGCGCCGTCGAAGGCGGCGAGGTCCTCCCAGTCCCGGTCCATGTTCCGGTAGCGGTTGAGCGCCCCGCTCAGGCCGGTCCGCTCGAACTCCCCCGCGTAGAAGTCGAGATCGTCCTCGCCGAGCCATCCGGGCCGCGGTCCGGTGGGAAGGCGGTCGCGCAACCGCCCGCCCCGGCTGACGAAATGCGGGTCCAAGGCGTCGGACGAGGGCATGGTGTCCGCGGACAGGGCGGCGTAGAAACCGGCGAGCCAGCCGCGTACGTCGGGCTCGATCTCGGCCTCGGCGCGGCCGGGTCGCTGGAAGTAGGGGACGAGGAATTCCTCGTCCCCGCCCATGCGCGCGAAGATCTCGCCGGGCCGCGGTCCGCCGCGCGGCGCGTAGGGCACGCTGAGCAGCCCCACGGCGCGGAAGACATCCGGCCTGGCCAGGGCGGAGTTGGCGGCGACGGCCGCGCCCACGTCGTGCCCGACGACCGCGGCGGACCGCTCGCCCAGCGCGTGCACGACCGCGACGTTGTCCTCCACCAGATCGAGCATCCGGTAGGCGTCGACGGCGCCGGGCTTGGAGGAACGCCCGTAGCCGCGGACATCGATGGCGGCCACGCGGTATCCGGCGGCGGCCAGCACCGGCAACTGGTGGCGCCAGGAGTACCAGGACTCGGGGAAGCCGTGCACGAGCAGCACCAGGGGGCCGGCGCCCTGCTCCACGAGGTGGATCCGGCCGGCGGGCGAGGGGACCGTCCGGTGGGTGGCCTCCGTGTGCGCCATGATTCCTCCCGGGCTTCCGATCCGCGATGCGCTGAGATCGGGTTCCGATCATGCCGGGGGTGGTGCGGGGCGGCGACTGCTGTTGCCGGTCCGGCAACGCGGTCCGGCGCGGTGCTCTTTCGGTGGGCGGCCCCGGTCTCCCCCGGCGGCCGGGCCTCGTAGGTCTGGGCTCCACCGGTGCTGGACTTCGCCGGCGGCCCGGGCGGGGCCTGTGAGCGCCAAGGAGGGCACCGCCTGGGGTGCTTCAGCGGGACGCGGTCTGCCAGGCGAAGCCGTCGAGGTCGGTGAAGGGCACGGCGTCGCTGTCGATCGTGAGCCGGTGCGATCCGGTGCCCTCGTAGGAGACGCCCGCGTCCTTGGCGAGGGCGCGACGGCCGTACAGCGCGAGCTTGACCGGGCCGGAGGGCGGCGCCACGAATTCCACGTACTTGCGGCCGAAGCTCTTCCCCACGGTGAGGCCGTGCCCGACGTAGAACTGCTTGGCCGCGATCACGTCGTCGACCCCGAGCAGCAGCACGAACTGCTCGATCTCCCGGGTGACCGGCTCCTTGTCCTTCTTCGCCGAGGTGGCGATCTTCCACAGCGCCCCGTCCGGCGCCCGTACGACGCCCCCGTAGCCCCAGAACGACTTCGCGGCCGGCTTCACCGCGGTGGCACCGGCGTCGAGGGCGGCATCGACGAGCGCGTTGACGTTGCCCGGCTGGGCCACGGTGAGCGACAGCGTGAACCCGCGGAAGCCGGTCGACGCCGCCTCCCCGGCCCGCACGCGCAGCTCGTCGCCGAGCCCGAAGGCGGTTTTGTAGAAGTGGCCGGCGGCCGCAGGGTCGGCCGCGTCAAGGGTGACGGATTCGATGGAGGTCATGCCCCGAAGCTATGCGCGGCACCGTACCGCACGCTTCTCGAAACCTGACCGTTTCAGCCGCCGCACCCTCGGCGGTTGGCGTCAGCGTCGCGGTCAGCACCACGAAAGAGCCCCGCTCCGGGTGACCCGGGCGGGGCTCTGACCTGTGGTGCACTCGGCAGGATTCGAACCTGCAACCTTCTGATCCGTAGCTCTAGCCGGAACGGACGATGGGGTTCATACAGGCTGCGCGAGGGGCTCTGACGGCCGATGCGAGCCGCCGCCGGTTGCGGTGGTTGCGGTACTCCGCTGCTGTACGGACGGCCGCTTCGTCCGAAGCAACTCGGGTGGGGGTGCTTCCTTGGGCTGGTGCGGGCCTCACCTGCGCTAATGGTCCGCTGGCGTTCGCGATCGTCCGCCCTTGTTCGTCGGCGTTGTCACGCAGTTAGACACTCACCTTTCTCCCCTTAGCCACGCCGAGTCCGCCCTTACCCTTACTCTCCGGCATACGGACGGCTCGGCTGCAACACGGCCTCGCCTGTTGCCGTCAGCGCACGCTTTAGGGAGCGAAATTTCTCCATCTTGTGAAATCGAGTGGGCCGCGCACCGTCTTCCCCGGATCGATGCCGACACTAACCATGCTCCGCACATAGGTGTATGCGTCGTGGCGTGTTATGTACCCGTCCCGAACATCCGAGGCAAGAACATCTGCGGCGCAAAAAGTGTCCACGCCGATAGCACGCGCTACAGCAGTGGCTGCGTTCTCATTGCAAAGCATTGCGTGACCATCTTGTTGCGCAAATACCAAGACCTCCGACTCACCCTGGTCAGCAGCCGCCGATGAAGACGAGGGGTCATGATGGCTAGAGACGGCCTGCACTTGCGCCCGCATGGCCTGAACTGCTTGCTCGTCACCCATCTGGGCTGGCTCACCAAGGAACCTTTTTGCCCGAGCGTCCCATTTTCGAGCGGCGTCCCCTACCGCATCACGACGACGTGAGTGGTTGGTCAATTCGCCCGAAACAGCCTCGGTCCAGAAGATGCGACCGTAATACCTATTACGGAATAGCCTTATCCCCCTAGGTATGTGGCCAAAAGAAAGCAGAGGTCCAGTGTCTGTGACAACCGAACGCTTCTCGGCTTGACCAGTAACGGTGGATTCTCCCACGCCCGAAATTCCCCCCATCAGATCCGTGCACGATCCTCTTTCGCCACCAAAACCTTGAGAGTGGCATCATCCCGTACATCTTCGATACTTGCCCATGGTTCATCAGCAAAAACGGGCCACAGATCCGGACTAAGCCGGACTGCCTCTGCAGAGTCAATTACCCAAGGGCTTTCGACGTAGTCTGAATTGATTACCACCACTGGATGTGCTTCTTCGGTGAAATCAAGTTCGTCGCCATGCAGCTCCGAAAGTCTCATGCTCAGAGCGTCAGTTTCACTTGTCTCCCAATCTGCGTCAGCAACAATTTCATCAAGCAGCATCTCGATCCCAGCCCGCCACCATCGACGGCCGCAGAAGTCCTGAAGGTGACCCCGATATTGGAACGGCCGCAGTAGGTGGGACAGTTCAGAGTCCGACGCAATTACATCCGCGAAGGATCGGGGACTGAGACGGAGACGAAGGGATGCGTGCAGGTCAGACAGGAGAAAACTAGGGTAAGGAAGAATTTTTTGAGTAAACCACCGAAGCCAGGAAGAGCCAGCCGTGTAGTCTGCGACCGAACTGTCGGGTGGTCGACACGCATCTACTTGTGACATGGCAAGCTTGCTCCAATCGCTCTCCTCAAGCTTAAGCCAACCCGCACCGCCATCCCATTCGGTGTCTCCAGCGAATACCTGCCGCAGACTATGCGTGGCGGCAGCAAGTTCTACAATACGTCGACTTTCTCTCTCATCATTCTTGTTGAATGCCCAGTCAAGGTCATGCTGAGTAGCTAGGGCAGACTCACGGATTCCCGCCGGCAGAGCCGCTCCGAGCTTGGCGAGCTCACCGCTCCGCAAAACGAAAGCCGGAGATACCTGGTTGGCCCACGCGTGCCTTTGAAGTACCCGAATAACCGCCAAGCCGTCCACCGGGAAAAAGGCTGGGGTATCGGGATGTAGACTTCCGTCCCACTCTAGATACTCATCTACTGCCACGACGGACGCACTCTGAATGTCCGCAATGGTAACTTCCTGCGGAGTCTTCACGGTGGCCCGGAGACCTAGAGCGGATATGACTCCTGCGCGACCCTCCTCGGCTTCGGGCTTGTCGTCGACAATGAGAATGTGAGGCTTTTTCGAGCTTTCCATTATGCCTTGACTCCTTGCGGTGGAAGAGAGATCTGGACAGCTGTAGCGAAACCAGCAGTTGGCTTAGTAAAGTAAATCTTTCCGCCGTACTCCTCGATAATCCTGCGAGTGATCGGCAAACCGAGCCCTAGTCCCTGACCCAACACGACATCAATTTCCGTAGTCGTGGACTCGAAGGGTTGAAACCATCGCTCAGAGTCGGCCAGGTCGACCCGATTTCCCGTGTTCTCAACGCGGATTATCGTGTTTCCTGCCCCGTCTTCATATCCGCTAACGATCACCTTTCCACTGTCGCCGATTGCCTTGACAGCATTGGTCAACAAATTGGTCATGATAACCGTCATCTCAGCGGGGAACATGGGTGGTGTTTTTGCTCTCGACTCCAAATCGAGAGTTAGATGGATTCCCCGCTCCCTCATCGTCTTAGATAGAAGCTGGGTCGAGGAGCTCACGATCTCCGGTAGGCGCATACGCCTGCGCCTGCGCCTGGCATCAGGCCCCACGACATCCGTGAGGTAGCTGCTCTGCCGAGCGAGTGATTGAACGAGTTGCTCCACGGCGTCGGACAGCTGACTCAGGATTTGGCGTCGCTCCATTGGACTAGCTGATACAAGGAAGTTAGCCAACTCGCGCACAGTATTTGCTTGCCCCAAGATCCCATTGATCTCGTGTACGAAGGCCGCGAACTGAAGCCCAACGCCCGCCAGAACGCGAAGCATTGTGCGTTCTTCGTCCCAGGCGCGTTCGCGTGATTCAGCTAGTTCGACGGCAACTTGGGCGCGTTCAACCTGCGCGCGAGCTTCTTGCGGGAGATTGGGCGTGTCTCCTAGGATGGTTAGCTCTTGGCGCGCGGTAATCAAGGGGCGTTTGACAGTTGACTTCGGTCGGTCTGGCGTGGGTGTTTGGTCAGCCCGTCCTTCCGCCGCACTTGTGGCTTCTTTTTCATCTTCGGAATCTTGCGGAGTCCCGTGCGCGAGACGGCTCTGCAAGTAGACCTCTTCTTCCTCTTCTTCCCGTGCTTGCCGCTCCCTCAGATTTGCGGCGCGGGCCCGCGTAACCAGGTCGATTCCTGTCCGAGTGAGGTCTCGCAGAATCTCGAACGACTCGTCTTCTACGAATCCTTCTCGGTTCACCACAGGCCGAAGTGACTCAGCCTCATCTGCAGTTAGAAATACTGCGCCAAAGTATTGGTCGTTACCTTGGCTCAGGTAACCCTCGTTTTCTTGAGGAAGGAGTACCGAGCTTGATGTCTCAGCGAAATCGATTTCGAAGGTTCGCGGCTTACGAGCATAGTCCCTATCGAGGCCGAGCCAGTCATCACGACGGCCTCCGTAAGGAAGGACTCGGAACCCTTCCAGATACACCCTGACACCACCGCGACGTGAGTTGAAGCGGATGAGTTCAGAGGCCCGATTCTTAGTGCCGAGTGACCCTTCGCGGGCGTAGATACGTGCCTTGAAGTGAGGGCCGGCGCTAGGAGCTGGATGCGCTCGCGTGAAAACGTACGATCGATTGTCACTCAGCCGCTCGGAATACGCACGCGTGGGTTGAATAGAGTATTGAACAAGCGGGCCTGTGGCATCAATTTCAAGCAGCCAATGAGACCGAGAGATCAGTTCAACCCAAAGAGACTCGCCAGTATGCAGGTCCCCCTCGGTGATGATCTGGAAACCTGGGTCATTCTGGCCTGTCGAACTTGGCTGAACTTCGCCGATTAGACTGTTTTCGCTTACGATATTCTTGCCAGGTGGGCTAACCAACTCTGGTGCAGGACGAGCAGAATGCAGCTCATCGAGGAACCTATTCAGTTGTGCAGGTTGCCACGAGGACTTGAGACTGCTCAGCTTGAGAGTAGTACCCGAAAAGCCTTGGTCAGGGCTAGCAAGAACGTCCACCTTCAAGCCACTAGTGGCGGTGTCAAGTGTCTCGTTTAGATTCTCCAGAGCATCCCAGTCAATTTGCGCTCGAACTCCGGTCAGTGAGTCGATGTGCTCTGCGTTGAATACATTAGGGTTGGGTACCGATGTCACCTCTAGCCTACGAGCAAGTTTGTGAGCGCTAAGGCGGCCCACTCCCTTGGCGCCCGTATACCTTCGCCCGTAGAGTGGGCTACGTCGGCTTCCACCTTCTTTATATCGGCCGGCGATCCGCAGGAAAGCTCCTTTGAAGACCTCCCCAGTCATGCCGTTTCCGTCATCGATGATCTCTATCGTGCCGGATTTTGCGAGTTCTACTCCCCGGACCTGGACCCGTGTCGCGTCTGCATCGTAAGCGTTCTTGATGAGCTCGATCAGAGCAGTGCTGTCCCGGCCAACAAGTAGTTCGCCCAACTCGCGAAAGAGATGGGTATCAACAGTGAAGCGAAAATCATCCATGTTTCTCTCCTGCGCATATATTTGGTCGAGACGGCTCATACGCCTAGCTCAAATACGTGGTTTGGGATTCGCAATCCAGAGAGAGCACGCGGCTCCAGCTTGAATATTCCATCACTGTGTCGGCGTGCTAGCGCTCGCAGTGATTTTTGGCCGTCTTCACTCTGGAGCCATAGAGTCAGTGGCCTTGCAAATAGCTCGGCCACAGCCCGATCGAGCAGCCTTATCCCATAGAGAGAGTTCGTGGGAATTGCTTGAGCGGTATTACTCACCACCTTGAATTCCGACTTCGACATCGGGGCGATCAAGATATCTGGAATCGGTACCTCTTCAACGGCGTACCAAGGCGTACGGATCTTGCAGAGGTACCGCTCGGGTGTTCCCTTCTTCTCCCCTTGGTGCATGAGCTCGGCAACCGCAGGATCGGTAGAATCTGTTTTTTCTAGACGAAGGAGCCAACGCCTCGCGCCTTGCTTTCCCATGGTGTCATGCAGCTCAGGGGTCAGGTCGTCGAACGTGATATTTCGCAGGCTAGGAAGGGCTCGAACGTATGCTGCTTCTGGGAGATGGGCCACCTCGGCGTCTGTGCGGAGAAAGAAGCTGTTGTCGCCAGTTGCAACTCCTCGCCGAACCGTAGCAAGGTCGCTCAATGGCTTGGCTGATGCGTATCTTTCGCCAATCTGGCCCTTTACCCTTTGCGACAAGCTCTCGCGCGTAAAGATGAGCGGAGCGCTACCGGCGCGCCTTCTCTTTGTGACGGACTCTGCTACGTACTTTCCGCGCTGGTTTTGGATAACCTGGAAGTAGCGCATTTCTTGCTTGCGTTGCGTTTCTGGACCAATAAGGATTACCATGGCCGAAACCTGCGCGTTCGGAAATACGGATGCCCCATGGGGGAACAGGTGAATTTCGATCAGGCGACTGTGTAGTTGCCAGAGGTACTCGCGAATATGCCTCCCATAGTTAGTCTCCAGCCAGTTAGTCGGAAGTAGGAAGCACAGAGTGTCCCGTGCTCGCATCCTCCTAAGAGTTGCTGCAAGAAAGTGCGTAGATAGTCCTGCCTGACCGCTAGGGCAGAGCTTCCCCGATGCGGCTTTCGCAAGTTTCTTGGTTGCTGGATTCATGAGGTGGTGGCGCGTGTAGGGCGGGTTTCCGATAAAAAGCTTTTGCGCATCATCGCGCGGCTTCTCGGCCTGAATCCAGTCCAAATAGTCGGCATGGTGAAAAATTGGTTCCTGGCTGGTCTGCAAGGTAGAGCACCGTGCTGCCAGCAACCCTAGCGTCACAACGTTTACATCAATTGCGTGTACGGATGCATGTGGCCATTCCCGGAGGGCAGATTCAGTGAATGCGCCGACTCCTGCGCCTGGATCAACGATAACGGCGGGGTTTTGGGAAACGGATTTTGCGCGGGTTACCATGAATTCAAGAACGGCTGCGGGAGTGAAGAATGTCCCAAGGTGTCGACGGTTCGGGCCGGCGACGATACGTTCATAGATAGCAGCGAACAGACCGCTGCCCTCGTTTTCAAGTGCTGAGCGAATGCCTGAGACCATGTCCGTAGGAGGGCGCGGAGCTGCCTTGGCCCAGGACGTCACGGCGTCCGGCCAGCGGTCTAGGGAGCCGGTGGTCCGGCCGTATGTCTCAGCGAGAGCGGCCACCAGCCCTCCCAGAGCGGCAAGGGGTTGGCGTTGCTTCAACGTTGCGCCGGGGATCATCTCCTGAGTCAAGGGGTCGACTGAGGATCGTCGACACCAAGAGACGACCGATTTGACCAAATCTGGGTCATTTTGAGGCGTGGTCATCTCACTAGTGTGCACGTTGACATACATGCCCAACGGTCGACTCCCCACCCTGCCGCACTCGGGGTTGGCCTGACGATACCGTCTGTCACCGCGTAGTTCACGACATTGAACGCACAGGCGGCTCATGTAGATCTAATGGCTGGAAGTCGGCGCGGCGTGCGATGGATCGGCGGAGCGGGTCTAGTCGGTGGCCTGCCGGGTACCTCTGGCCAGTTCGCCCGACACGAACCTCGTCGGCGAGGCGGGCGGCTGTGCTGGTTTTGCTGTCGGACCTGCCCCGCAAGACCCGCTGGACCATCGGGAGTGGGCCAGGGAGGGCGTAGGGGGCTGTGCGGACAACCCACCCGACTGCAAGGCCGCTACGCGCCCAACGATGCTGGGGCGATCAGGGAACTGGTGATGATCGCCTCGCCAATGTCCAGGCCAGTCGACAGATCGGCCGCGTATTCCTCGAGCAGCGTCCCAGACCGGAGGCCGCAGGCCCGGACCAGGTCGCTGCACTCTTGGATTTGGCGATCCGTGGCAAGCGCGTTGAACAGGTGGTCGGACAAGACTTCACGGGCGGCGTATCCGTCCCTCGCCGTCGCCGTATGGCGGGCCAGGTCGTCAACGATGGTGCGGGCCAGAGGGGGTTCTGCACTTCCTACGATGTCCAAGATCGCGAGCCCAAGCCGCACGTCGAACACCGTCAGCCCTGGATCGTCCTCGCGGGACAAGTACGAGGTCACCAGCTCGCCCAGGCGGGAGCCGTCATCACGTCCCGCCTCGCGGCGGCACAGCGCTGCCAGGCATGCGGTGACAGCTTGCTCCCACGGTTCTCCTTCCACCGTGGCGGCGACGAGTTCCACAGCCCGGTCGACATCGCCGTCCGTGAGCGCGGCGACCACGGCGACTTGGCGGCCGTCGAGCATGCGGGTGCCGACGCCGTGGTGTTGTTCGATGAGGGCGAGGGCTTGTCGCCACCGTCCTGTGGTGGTCAGGGTGCGTGTGCCGTCGGCGAGCAGGACGCGCCACAGCCAGGCCCGGACTTCCCGCCGGTCGTCTTCGGTGCGCATGAGGTCGGGCGGAACGGCGATGCCCTCGAAGGCCACCCTGTTTCCGGCGCCGACTGCCTCGTAGAGGTCCAGGAGCCGCTGGCGGCCGTCGTCAGTGTTGCCGGCGCGGATCTGCAAGCGGGCGAGGTTGACCAGAGGTTCCAGTCCTCGGATGGCGCTGGATGCCGTCAGCGGGCTGGCTAGCAAGTAGGCGTTGGCGTGCCGGTGGCACATCGCCCTGGCGAGGTCGGGAAGGCCGACGTCCGAGGCGAGGAGAGCGGACTGGTTGAAGATGGTGGAGGCCAGGCCCTGGTCGTTCTGCGCAGCAGCTCGCCCGGCAAGATCGACCAGCGCGTGTACGCGGTCGGGCAACGGCAGGCAGGCGGGGCGGAAGCGGGCAACGAGCGGAAAGCGTCGGGCTATCTGGCCGTACGGGTCCACGGGGCCCCCTTGGGGTGACAGTGTGGGTAGGGGATGGTGGAGCCCGCCGACTGCGCTACGGGCTCCACCTCCGTTACGCCTGGGCCGGCATCACCGCCAGTCGGCGACGATGCGGTTCAGCGGGGTGTCGATGGCGAACAGGCCGGTTCGCTGCTCGATCACGGGGTCGTCGAGGCGCTGGATCTCGAAGGACGCCTCGTGACCCCGGAAGTCGCGGTCCCACGTGCGGCCCGCTTCGGCGACCTTCGCGGCCAGTTCGTCACTGCCGGGGCCGTGGCCGATGACGCCGAACTCCCAGAGCTTGCCGCCCTCGGGCGTGGTCCTCTCCAGCAGGCGGCGGGCGAGGTAGGTGACGGCGCCCTTCTCGACGGCCGCGGTGGAGGAGGGGTACGGGTCGTCGGTGAGCAGCGTGCCCTTGGCGGCTGCCGGGAACAGCATCCGGATCAGTCCGGACGGCAGGCAGCCGGAGACGAACAGCTCCATCCATTCCGGCGACTCAGAGGCTTGGACCGTCATGCCGGTCCAAGCCTCGGTGCGAGGCTGGTGGAGCACGCCCGCCAGGGCCTCGGCGTCGATGGGCTGTCCGGCGGGGGCCTGGAGCCGCACCGTGCCGTCCGTGCTGAGGGGGATGATGCGGCGGTCGTCGTCGGCGATGCCGCGGCGCAGGGGCATGAAGGTGTTCATCTTGCTGCTGACGCTGGTCCAGCGGCCGTCGTGCTGCTCGTAGGCGATGGAGCGGGAGACGCTTCCCTTGAGGCGCTGGGGGACGACGAGCCGCGCGCCGGGGGCGAGTTGGTCGAGCCAGGCGTGCGGGATGCCGTGGGCGCCGACGGTGGCGATGATCCGGTCGTACGGTGCGCCCTCGGCGTGGCCGAGTGCGCCGTCGCGGGTCACGGCCTCCACGTTGGTGAATCCGGCAGCGGCCAGGTGGGCGCGGGCGCCGTCCACGAGGTCTTCGTCGACGTCGATGGTGGTGACGTGGCCCTTCTCGCCGACGAGGTGGGCGAGAAGGGCTGCGTTGTAGCCGGTGCCGGCGCCCAGTTCGAGGATGCGTTCGCCGGGCTGTGCATCGAGTTGGTCGAGCATGAGGGCAACGACGCTGGGCTGGGAGGCGCAGGAGATCGACGTGCCGTCGGTGTCGTACTTGATGTCGACCTGACTGTTGGCGTACGCGTCCTGCAGGGAGGCGTCTGGCACGAACAGGTGGTGTGGAACGGTACGCAACGCGTTCTCAACTGCGGGCGTGCGGGCGTATCCGATCTTGCGGATCTGGTCGACCAAGGCGTTGCGGAGTCGTGCGGCCTCGGCCCCGTTGGGGGCGATCGTCTCGGTAGTCATCGCCCCGACGCTAGTGGTCGCGGACGTGCCCTCCGTGGGCGACGCGGTGTTGTCACTCGATCCCATGACTGCCTCTCGTGCTGTGGTGAACAGGGCGCTTTGGTCGTCTGGGAGGAGACCGGCGCGGTTGGCGTGGAAGATCACGTGGTGCGCGATGACGGCGCGCAGACCGCGCGAGAGCCCGCCCGTACTGGCGAGGTTGGCCAGCGTGGTGCCGGCGCGTTCGAACGCGGCTATCCACTCGGTGTGTCAGAGAGTTTCCACACGGTGCGCGGTGCTCCTTTCGGTGCTGGTGTCCGGGCCGAAGATGACCGTCTGCGCGGCGGCCGTGAGAACGGCCTGTGTGGAGTAAGGCAGGCCGAGGCGGTTCCAGGCGAAGATCACGTGGTGGGCGATGACATCGCGGATTCCGCGGTGGAGCCGCCCGGTCTGATTGAGGCGGGCCAGGTCGCTTCCGGCTGCCGTGTAGACCGCGGCCCATGCCTCGGCGCCTATGAGCGGGCTTCCCGGCTGCATCGCGTGCTGCGGGTCCACAGTGATGAGACGGCGTACGGCGGCGTGGAGTCGCTGGTTGCTGTCGGGCTCGGGAACGGCCGGTAGCGGGCGATGGGCGGCGACGCGGGCCCAGACGTCGCCCTGCTCGTACCAGTCCAGGCCTGCGGCGCGCAGCATGAGGCTGCACAGCATCAGGGAGGTCTCGCGCCTGTGCCGTGCGGTGTCGCCGTGGAGGAAGTGCAGGAGGTGGTGGCTGTCGTGGTGGAAGAACTGGTGGGCCGAGTCCATGGCAGGGGTGCCACCGAAAGCGTGCACTTCGGGCTCGTAGACGCTCTCCGTCCATCCGGTGACGCTTCCGGCTGCGACCAACGCCTCGAGGCGGTCGTCGATGGCGTCCTGCAGGCTCGCGACGGGCGCGTAACGGATTCGCCAGCAAGGGTGCTTGCGGACGAAGAACCACGTGGCGATGGCCCCGGCGTCTTCCGCGGACTCCATGAGCGGGGCGATTTCGGCTACGGCGATGGCCTCGGCGCGTTCCCAGTCCGGGAAGGCCACGTTGACCTGGCGCCAAGTGGGTTGGGGCATAAGGATTCTCCGGGGGTCAGGCCAGGGCTAGGAAGGTGTCCCAGTGCGGGGCGGGCGCGACCGCGGTGGCGTAGGTATGCAGGGCGAGTGCCGCGCCAGCGCTTCCGTCGAGAAGTTCCGGGTCGTGGGTGTTCTCTTCAAGCGCGACGATCAGTCGCTCGGCAAGGTGCGGCAACTCCGCGGCGATCTGGCAGTTGCCGGTCTCGGTGGCCATGCGCCATCCAGCGTGCAGCAGGCCGGCCATGCCGTGGCAGAGGCCGATCTCGGTGAGCTTCCCGACCTGGTCCGGGTCGCGCAGGACGTCGAGGATCGCATTCTCGGCGAGTTGCACGCGGGCCGGGTCGCCGAGGGCGAGCCCGGCCAGTTGCTGGGCGCGGGCGGTGCCGCTGGCTCCGTAGCACCAGGAGGGACGAGGGCGGAGATCGGCGTGGACGTGGTGGGCGGCTGATTGTCGTGCGGTGATGTGGCCGGGCCACCAGGGACGGTTGTCATCGCCCTGATGCCAGCGGTCGGTCCAAGTGCAGATCCGCTCGACGGCGCCGCTCATGCCGGGCACGGTTACGCCGTGGAGCAACGCTTGGGAGAGTACGGCCAGGGCAGCGCCGATGCCGTGCGCGAGGCCGAAGTTGCCGTGACCGCCGGGGTAGTCGGGACGGGGCGCTCCGGTGGGGGCGACGTCCATCCACCAGGGAGGCAGTCCTGTCGAGCTGCCCAGCGGCTCCGTCAGTCGTACGAGGTAGGTCAGGGTGTCCCGGGTGATCTCGTGGTGGGGGTGGCGGCTGAGGTGGTAGGCGCCGAGTCCGGACAGCCCCTGGATCAGATCGAACTCTTCCATCGGGACGTGTTCGGCGCGGTCGATGCGTTGGTGGGCTGATGCGATCCTCATGCGCGTGACGGTGAGGGTGGCGGTGTCCAGGCGGTTGAGGAGCGGCAGGTAGCGACTTGACGAGCTGGCCGCGCGGTGCGTGACGAAGGCGAGCGCGGGGGCGCCGAAGTAGAGGTTCGCGTTGCTGGCGGCGCTGATCTCGCCGCACACGGCCTCGGCGAGCCAGGTGTGCGCGGTGTCCCAGTCGCCGTAGCCGGTACGGGCGCGTTCGATGTGCAGGAGCGCGATTCCGCAGGCGCCTCCGGCCAGCGACTGGGGCCACGCGCGACCACCGGCGGGTCGGCCGTTGGGCCATGCGCTGCTCGGCTCGCGCAGGGCGTGCGCGACCTTGTCGGCGGTTGACAGGGCGGCGGAGGCGGGGGCCGTGGTCACGCCGTTCTCCTCGATCGGACTGTCCAGCTCAGGGCGGCGGCTCGTGCCAGGTGCAGGTGGGTGCGCTCTTCGGGCAGGCCGGGGCCGTGCATGCGTACGTGGTGCAGGTGCAGCAGGTCGGGCAGCAAGTCGCCGGGGTCCGTACCTGTTGTGAGGAGGGCGTCGGCGTAATTGGCCAGTGCCGTTCTTCGTGCGGACCAAGCGGCGGCAGTCTGCTCATCCAGGCCGACGGGGTGGGTGTGCACCAGCTCTACGGCTTCCCGGTGGACGGCGCGAGGAGGGGCGGTCGCATCGGTGCGGGTGTGCGCGATGAGCCAGCCCATCGCCCCGGCGCGGTCGCCGAGCAGGCCGGCGGCGATGTCCACCATGCTCGCGGCGGTCACGGCGCGGGCGTCGGATGCGTTCTTCGCCAGTCCGGCGGCGAGCTGAGCCAGCACGGCGATGGAGTCGGCGGCGAAGTACGCCTCCGCGGCGTCCATTGCCGCTGGGCCGCCGTACCGGGCGATCTCCGGGTAGTAGGTCTCCGCGCTGACGTGGGCGATCAGCCCGTGGCGGCGAAGCACTTCGGCCCAGGCACCGACGTGCTCGAAGGTCGTCCCCAGGGAGCCTGGGATACAGGAGAGGCGCAGGCGGAGGTGGTGGTCGGGGTCGGAATAGCGGACGAACCAGCATCGGGGAGGCGTGAGTTCGTCCAGCAGGGCAGGCAGATAGCGGGTGAGGATGTCGTCCTGCCTGGACGGGTTTCCGTGGAGCTGGACGTAGAGAAACTCTCCATTGCCGGGGAGACGGCCGTGTTCCTGAGTGACGACGTGGGGCGGGATTCGTACGGGGGTGCGGTTCTGATCGGAGACCAGGGGGATCACCACCTCGTGAGCGCGGCCTCCGATCCAGCCCAAGTCCTGGGGCTCGGGCGCAGGGCGCAGGGTCGCGGTGCCGTCGCGGTCGAGGTGTGCGCGAAGCAGAGCGCGGTGCGAGGGTTCCGTCAGGTCCAGGGCGAGACACTGGTCGGCTTCGCTCAGGTACACCCGCTCGGGAAGGCGCACGTCACGGCACCACTGGCTCAGGGCTTCGTCCCACTGCGACCACGGCTCCGACGCGGTGGGTAGGTCGCCACGGGCGAGGAGCCAACGGGCCGGGGAGAGGATCGTGCGGCCGTAGCGCAAGGCGGGCAGGTAGGGCAGGTTCGAGGCGGCAGTGCCCCACAAAAATCCCGTACAGGGGACAGCCAGCGCGACAGGCGCCTCGGCCAGGAACCGTGTCAGGGGGTGCGAGTGCAGGCCGAGGTCCACAGCGTTGAGCAGCAGTGTGTGTACCGGGCGGCGGTGGGAGAGCGAGACGAGGTGGAGCTGCTCGGCGTCCGCGGTGACGGCGAGATCCGCAACGGGAAGGAGCCTGCTGTCCGGGCCGCGGTACTCGCCCAGCGAGATCACCAGCTCGGTCACCTGCGGGGCGCGGACGACGTTCTCGGCTCGTACGGACAAGGGCACGGCACTGATCTGGGCGACGAGGGCGTCGTCGTGAACTCCCGGGAGGGCGGCGTGTACCTCGGTCATACGGCGCCGGTCCTCGTCGGGCAGCATGTCCAGGAAACGCCCGGTGGTCGCGCCGGCGGAGCGGGCCACGCCGACGACGTGCAGGGTGAAAGCGCCCTGTTGAAGTGCTGAGGCGTCTGTGGCATCGATGCGCAGGGTCAGTTCGGTGCTGGGCTGCACGGGGTGGTCGGGATCCGTGGTGGCCAGGGCTTCCAGAGCGCCGTCGTCCAGCACGACTTCGAGTCGGCCCTGCATTGCGGCGGCGTGCGCGAGCTTGATGAGGCGGCCGTCCCGGTCGGGCAGGGGCGAGAGCGTGGGCGCCGCGGTGGCCCCGAGGTAGCCGGGCGGGTAGCCGAGTGCGTCGATGGCGTCCAGGACGGGGACGACCGCTCGCGGCCCGTACCGGTTCAGGAAGCGGCCGTGCCAATCGGCCCAGCCGGTCAGGGCGGCCCGGGGCGCGAGCCGGGTGAGGGCCTTCGCCGCAGCAGTTGCCTCACGGGCCACGGTGTCGGGGATGGTCAGATCGCAGTCCAGCAGAAGGTCCTGCGCGCGGCGCGGAGTCGCGCGGACCTCTGCCCTCTCCTGGGCGGACAGCTGGTGCTCGTGGTCGTGGAGGCCGGCAAGCGGGTCGTTAGTCGTCATCGCCGCACGCAGGCTGGTGAGCAGAAACTGCTGCGTGACCAGGCTCGCGAGAAGCATATCGATCAGGTTCGGTGAGGTGTCGGGAAAGCGGGCCGCGAGCTTCGCCGCGAGGTCGCACCACGGAATCGGGCTCCGAGCGCCGTCGACAGCAGCCCGCACGGGCTCCGTCATACGGATCCGTACGTGCTCGGGCCCTGCGTCGGGCTTCCCGCCGGACCGGTGGTCGATGGCCACATGGTCGTTGCGTACGACGGCGAGGGTGGAGGTGAGCAGCATCAGGTGCGGTCGCAACGCCGGGTGCTGCTCGAAGCGGCTGATCAGCGGCCTGCTCTGTATGGCCTCGGCTCTGGCCGTCGGACGGTGCTCGGGACCGAGGCGCAGCGTGGGGACGGTGCCGATGCGCGCCGCCGCGACACCCGCGAAGAGTCCGAAGGGCGTGGCTCGCGTGCGGGCGCGGAGCAGGTAGCGGAGGACGGCCAGGACGACGCGGTGGACCGTGGGATCCAGTAAGTGGTCGCCGGTGCAGATCTGCTCGACACGGGACGCGAGATCGGGACTGGCGGCCGAGACGGCGTCGGCGAAGTCTCCGATCCGCCAGACCTCTTGCAACCAGGCCCGCCACGATGTCGGGCCCGAGGCGGTACTGACGAGGTCAGGCCAGGTGACCTGCGTGTCGGGGTGACCCGCAGCGGCCCGGATCAAGGCTGCGTCGACGTACCGGTACATGTGTCCCCCTCTGGGCGCGCGGTGCCCGACCGTCAGTTGCGCGCGGTCGGGCTCCGCTCCGAATGCGGTCGGTACCTACGGCACGGCTACGGGCAACTCACGCACGCCGTGGCGCACGTCGAGTTGCATCCGTCGCTCGTCAGGCGGATGAGCTGGTCCGCGGCCGGGCCGCCCTCGACGATGGTGATGTCGAGGTCCCAGTCCCCCGCCGCTTCGGCGGGCGCGAGGGCGCCCTCCGGCTGCGGGGGCGTCACGGGACGCTCCATCTGCACGGTCATGCATGCCTCCTTGGAGTGGTTCGTGGGTGGTGCGTGGTCCCGGAGCCGTACGACTCCGGAGTCTCAGGTCCAGATCGCGGTGACGATGCCGTGGCGGTGCAGCACAGCGCCCTCCGGCAGGGGCTTGGGCGCGGGGCCCGGCAGGTAGCGGAAGGTCGCGGCTCCCCGCCGGCGGTGGTTCTGCGCCCAGTGGCGGAGGAGGTCGGCGTACTGGTCGGCGAGCGCTTCGGCCTGTGGGCCGTGGGCGACCACGCCGCTCTCGAAGCCGCCCGTCGCGGCGTTCTCCCGGCGCGTGCGGTACGCGAAGCTGTCGCGGCTCACCAGCGCGGAAACGCCCTTGAGAGCGGACGCTTCCACGAAGCCGCCGTCGATGACGGCTTGGGCGGCGTGGAGGCGGGCCGGACTCGGCAGGTTGAGCGTGAGGAACAGGTCCAGCTCGTCGGGCAGGTCGTACGCGGCGCCGGACCAGCGCTCCAGCCGGGGCATGTCCAGAGCCGCGTCGAGCGCCTGGGGCTCCAGGGGCACTCGCACGTCGTCGGTCTGCAGGGCGACGCCTTCGCGCAGCATCACCTTGCGCTCCTCGGCGGCGCCCTCGCCCTGCATGGGCACGAAGTGCGCCAGACCGTAGGAGCGGCTGACCAGTCCGCTGCCGTCGCGGTCGAAAGCGATGCTGCGGGTCGTCCCGCACACCGTCAGCGGGACGACGAGCCGCCCCTTCTCCGCCAGC
Source organism: Streptomyces sp. IBSBF 2435 (assembly GCF_036815005.1). Taxonomy (NCBI): domain Bacteria; kingdom Bacillati; phylum Actinomycetota; class Actinomycetes; order Kitasatosporales; family Streptomycetaceae; genus Streptomyces; species Streptomyces sp. IBSBF 2435. The sequence goes on from NZ_JAJSYW010000099.1 coordinate 17,723, forward strand.
CCGCCGATCCACGACGGAGGGATGTCCCATGCCGCCGCCGTCACGATGATCCGGTCGAACGGAGCGCCGTCGGCCACACCGTGCTCGCCGTCGTCGAGGACCGTTCTCACCCGGCCGTATCCGGCGTCGTCTAGACACCGACGGGCGCGGTCGATGACGTCGCGGTCGATGTCAACCGTGGTCACCTTGCCCTCTTCACCGACGAGTTCCTGGAGGTACGCCGCGTTGACCCCGCCCGAACCGATCTCCAGGACGTTCATCCCGGGCTCGACCTCGGCCTGTTCGAGCATGACGGCCTGGAGGTGAGCCGCGGACATGACGCTGATGTCCATGCCGTGCTCGTCCTTCTTGACCGGCACGGTGCGGTGCAGGCTGTACGCCACCTCCGGGGGTGCATCCGGCGCGAAGCGGTGCCGGGGCACCGTGGCGAAGGCGGCGGCGACGGGCCCGGTCATGATCCCGTCCTCGTCGCGGAGCGCGCGGACCATGTCCGCCCGCAGCACGTCGGGATCACGATCCGTCGAGCCGTCGATTGCAGTCATCCGATTACCTACTTCCGTTGCGGTGGTGCTAGCGGCCGGCCCGGGGGGCGAGGCGATGCGGACGGTTGCCCAGGTGGTTCGGCCGTCGTCGGTCACGCCCCATCTCCGAGCCAGGACTGTCACGAGGAGCAGGCCGCGGCCGGACACATCGTCATCACTAGAGAGGCGCATCCTGGCGGGGGCCGGGTTGTCATCGGTGACTTCGATGCGAACGTCGCTACCGGACCACTGGACTCGCAGCCCGACGCCGCCGTCGCCGTGCTCGATGGCGTTAGTGACCAGCTCGGAAACGATGAGGACGATGTCCTCGGCCTGCGCCCCGCCCACCTTCCACAGCCCCAGGACCGCCGTGGTGATCCGGCGCGAACGGCTGACCCAGACCCGGTCGGGCTCGAAGGCCATCTCGAAGGCACGCGACAGCTGCGCAGCAGCCGGTACGACGACCGTCTCGGCAGTGCTCATCTGACACCTCCTAGGCGCGCGGGGAGCGGGGAACGGGCGATCCGCGGCATCGGAATGCCGCCCGGAACGCCTGGCCGATTCAGTCACCAAGCGTGGTCGCTCGGTGACCAGCGAACACCTTGCGGCGCGCAAGAGGGAAGGAAGTCCTGGTGAAGTTGACTCGTCAGTAATGCAGTTCGGGGTGCCACACCGGCGCCGAGCCCTGACATGCTGAGTGCCATGGCAACGCTTGACGAGAAGCCCGCAACCGCCGATGACGTCCTGCCCCTGGCCCTGACGAACTACGGACACTTCACGTCCATGCGCGTCGACGCCGACCGCACCATCCGCGGGCTGACGCTGCACATGGAACGCCTCGCACGGGACTGCAAGATCGTCTATGGCGTCGATCTCGACACCGGGCGCGTCCGCGGCCACGTCAGCGAAGCCCTCGACGGGCAGGCCGGACCGTGTGTCGTCCGCGTCACGATCTACGACCCCGCCGTCGAGATGGGCCACCCCGCCGACGCCGAGAACCCGAGCGTCCTCGTCACCGTCCGCCCGGCCGGCAAGCTGCCTCCCGCACCGCTGCGTGCCAAGAGCGTGCAGTACGAGCGCGACCTCCCCCACGTCAAGCACTGCGGCCTCTTCGGCGCCCTGCACGCACGCCGCGCGGCCCAGCTCGCCGGGGCCGAGGACGCGCTCTTCGTCGGCCGCGACGGACTCGTCTCCGAGGGCGGCACCTGGAACGCCGCCTTCGTCGACGGCAACGGCGCCGTGGTGTGGCCGCAGGCCCCCGTGCTGCCCGGCGTCACGATGGCGCTGCTGCGGCAGCACGCCACCGGCATCGAGCACCGCACCGCCACCGTCACCGTCGACCAGGCCAAGGCCATGGCAGCCGCCTTCGCCACGAACACCTCAATCGGTGTCCGTGCCCTGTCGGCCATCGACGACACCGAACTGTCGACGCAGAACCCCACCTTGGCCGCGCTCCGCGACGCGTACCTGTCCATCCCCGGCGAGACGCTGTAAAGCCGGGGGCGAACGTGACGACGGGGGTCGCACGGTGGACCGGCCGGGAAGTCTTACTCCTGCGCCGAGCGCTGCGCATGAACGGAAAGGACTTCGCCGCCAAGGTCGGCATCAGCTCCCGGCAACTCGTGAACTGGGAGGGGCGGGGCGAGTCGATCAAGCCCCACCCCAACAACCAGGCCGCTCTGGACACCTTGCTCTCCACGTCATCCCCGGAAGCACAGTGGCGGTTCGCGCACTCCCTCACCGAGCAGGCCGCCGTGGGCCAGGACGAGCGCACCGAGGAACTGCTGCGCCGCAACCCGCACGCCATAAGGCACCCGGTCGACGGCAAGATCATGGTCCTCGTCGAGGAGGGCATCTACCTCTCCGGCCCGCAGGACCGGTCGATCTGGGAAGATGCCTACCGCATCGACGTCTACCCGACGACGAACCTCGACTACGAGCAGTTCGTCCGCGCAACGGGACACCGGCCCCCGCAGCACTGGCTGGGTGGGCGTTGCCCCGGCGCCCTTCGCGACCATCCCGTCGTCTGGGTAACGTGGCACGACGCAGCCGCGTACGCCCGCTGGGCGGCCAAGGCGCTGCCCACTGCCCGGCGGTGGGAGAAAGCCGCCCGCGGCCCGAACGGGCGCGCTTACCCCTGGGGCGGCGACCCCACCGCCGCGAAGTGCAACACCGCCGAGTCCGGCATCGGCAGCACGACGCCCGTCGCCCGCTACCAGTCCGGCGTCAGCCCGTACGGGGTGCACGACCTGTGCGGCAATGTGTGGGAGTGGTGCTCCACACCGGGCACCGACGGGCCGGATCGCTACCAGCTGAAGGGATCGGCGTTCAGCAGCCCGTTCGGGCGCGCTGCGCCGTCACGGGAGAACGCTGCCAACGCCACGATGCAGGACAACGACACCGGATTCCGCTGCGTCACGCCCGCATAACCAAGTGCCGGGGGAGCTTGCGTGTGGGAATCACCCGCGTAGTTCAAGGCGGTTGCGTAGGGCGCGACTTTCGCTTGTCGGCGACTCAGCGAGCCCTATGAGCAGTTCAAACCGGCCATGATTCTGCGTCGGCGGGCAGTCCCACGCGCAGCACGACGATCCTCATCTGGTGAGCAACGTTTGGCGCCGACTGGATGACGTATGTAGCGCATGTGGACTGGCGGAAAGCCCCGTTGCTTGCCGTGGCTGGGCACGGGGCGGATCGGGATCGACCTTGCCTCAACACCTCAAGATCACGACTGTCAGTGGTCAACGCAATACTTTGAGCATGGAAGCCAGTAGTCGAGGAACGCTGCCACGCACCGTCCGAAATGTAGTCCTTACGGCAAATAAGAGGAATTGTACCTACTGCTCTTGGGGAGCAGCGGAAGCGGTGGATCACGTAGTGCCGTGGGAGGAGGGGGGACGTGACGACGTGAGCAACTTCGTACCTGCCTGCCGGAGATGCAATAGCAGCAAGAAGAACCGGACCGTCCTCCGGTGGAAGAGGGACATCCAAGCTCGGCCCCCGAGCGATCTTCTGGCCTCCTTCTTTGGCGGCAAGACCTACCACGACCCCGACCTCGTGATCGATTCGACCCCCGAAGGGCTCATAGAGCACGTTGAGAGCGTGCAGGCTGAGGTGTGCGCAGCATTTCGTCGCCTCGAAGTCGACCTCGCCGAGGGGCTGATGGGCGAAATGAACCGCCTAGCTGCACGGATGGGCAACCTCTCGACCCACATGCGAGCTCTCGTCCACGCGGAGTTCCTGCTCCGGCTCGGCGAACAGGAGGTAGACCTCGCCTCCCGGCCCTCGGATCGCTACTTGAGACGTATCCAGGTAGACCGCCGACAGGCGGACCTCGTTACGACGCTCGCCCAGGTCGGGAACTTGACCACCTCGCAGGTGGCTCGGGATGCGCTTGCGGGGGCCAAGAGGTAGCCGGGAAATGCCACTTCACGCCGGTTCATCGGTGCGGTCGCTGGTTCGCAGCCGGGAGGACGGGTGCTATCGGAGACCACGGCGTTGAAACACGGGGGAGGTTGCCTGCGTTGTGGGAGCGGAGGCGGGCTGCTTCGGCGCGGGGGTTGGGTGCGGGGTTGCGGGCGGTGTGTTGGATGCGGCCGATGAGGACTTTGGCGGGCATTCGGGCTGTGGCGAGTTCGCGGCGGGCGGCGGCTTCGGCGAGGAGTGCGCGGGGGTGGTGGCCGGCTGCGTGGGCGTCGGCGAGGACGGTGGCCAGGGTGGGCCAGTGGGGGTCGGTGAGGATGCGGTCGGCGTGGTCGGGGACGGCGGTGCGGACTTGTGCGGCGAGGGTGTGGGTGATCTCCATGGTGGGCTGCCGGTGGGCGAGGGCTGTGAGATGCGGGGCGGCGGCCTGGTCGTAGGCGGTTTGCAGATGGATCACCGCGGTACGGGCTGCTTCGGCCTGCTGGCGGTGGCCTTGGGCTTGGTGCCAGCGGGCGGCGAGGATCGCTGACCAGACCAGGGCGGTGAGCAGGACGGCGAAGGTGCTGCCGTCGTTGCCGTCGCCGGCTTGGGCGATGTCGCGTGCGGCCTGGCGCAAGCCAGTTGCGGTGTGGTGGTCGGCGCGGATGCGGGAGCGCTGGGCGCGGGTGAACTCCCTGCTGGCGGCGCGCAGCTTGTCCCGTAGCTCGGTCGGTCCGGCCTGGGCTGTGGCGTCGATGAGTTCTCCGAGGGCGGTGATCTGAGCCTGGGCCTCCTCCCCCGTACCCCGGCTGCCCCCGCTCCCAACGTCGGCGAGGTGGCTGTGGAGGATGTCGAGGGCGGTGGTGGCCCGCTGCCAGCTCGTGCTGGGCCGGTTACGGCGTGCCGTCGGGTACTCCTCGGGCTGCCCTGCGTCGAGGCGAGCTTGGAGATTGGGCAGGGACAGGTCGGGGGCGATCTTGCTGCCGGAGATGTACACCTGCTCGCCGTTGGCCTTCACATCTCCGGGGCGGCCGACGCTGTAGCCCAGGAGGTCGCCGGAGGGATAACGGCGGACCTTCACCTCGACGCCATCGGCCTCAAGGTAGGCGAGGAACTCCTCGATGCTGGCGGCGTGCGGGATCGCGGCCCGGATGCGTTCCTGGAGCCACTGGCGGCTGGTCGTCTCCCAGCCGAGGCGCTCGGCCTTGTGCATCTCGGCCTGGGTGGGGCGGCGGTCCCCGGTCCGGTCGCCGGGAGTGACCTGGTGGAGGCCGAGTTCTGTCTCGATCAGGCGGGCTTCGGCCTGGGCGCGCATGCCGCAGTTGTGGATCTTGGGGCGGCGGCCGTCTTCGCGGACGGTGGTGGCCAGGATGTGGATGTGGTCGTCCGCGTGGCGCACGGCGATCCAGCGGCAGGCCAGCGGGTCGCCGTCGGGAGCGATACCCGCCGCGTGGACGATACGGCGGGCGATCTCGCCCCACTCGGCGTCCGACAGGTAGCGGTCGCCGGGCGCGGCGCGCACGGGGCAGTGCCACACGTGATCGGTGACCTTCCTCCCGAAACCTTCGTTGCGGAGGCGGACGGGGGCATCGAGGATCTGGCCAAGAGCGGTGAGGGTGGCGTCGGGGTCGCGGCCGGGGTCGGGCAGGCCGCGGGGGCTGAAGGAGGCCACGATGTGCGGGTCGTGGTGTTCGTCGTGCCGGCCGGGCCCGTAGAGGTAGGCCAGCAGTCCGCGGGTGTTGCCACCGGGCTTCTTCACCGAGGGGATCACCGGTTCACGTCCTCGGTGGTGTCGGTGGGGACGAGCAGCGCGTGGGCGATGTGGGTGAGCAGGCGGTCGAGGTGCTCAAGGCGTTCGCGGATGTCCGGTTCTATGCGGTCGTCGCGGTGCAGGACGTAGACCATCTGATTGATGTTGACGCCGATACGGTTGATCTCCCAGCGGATCTTCGCGCGGAACTCCTGCACCTCCTGCTTGCCGGTGTGCAGGGGCAGGTCGACGGTGAACGCGCCCCGGATGAATGCCAGCGCGATATCCGCCAAGTAGCCGGAGATCGTGTCCCCGTAGCCGTGGCGTTCGGCGGCGGACAGAAGCTCGGCGTGCTCGGACTCGGTGAAGCCGACCGGCCCGACACGCAGCTTGCGGCGCTTGCCGTTGAACCTGCGGATCTTGCCCTTGGGCATCACCTGGGCCTGGGGGTGGTTCGGCAGCGGTGGCACGTCGAGTGCGGGGACCTTGTCGTGGACGAACACGGCGACCGTCTCACGGACCTCGGCGTCGCCGTCGAGCCCGACCGCCTTGGAGGCCGAGCCGGGGGTGCTGGTCGGCATGGTGTGAGGGCGCTCGTCGACGTGTGCGGTCGCGAGGACGGTGCGCTGCACGGTGATGAGCTGGTCCGTGTCGGGGCCGCTGGCGGCGCCCGCCTCTCCGTCCGGCGCGCCCTCGCGCCGGGCCTTCTCCGCCACCCCCGGGGCGGAGGACCCCAGACTCCGGCCAACAGTCGGAGACTGGGTACAACTGGCTCCGCCAGGAGCCGTGCTGGTGAAGGCCCGCCGCCACAGACCCGCCAGCTTACGGGCCTTGGTGGCAGGCGCGGGGCTTTCCTCGGCGTCCTGGGCGGTCTCTGGGGTGGGCTTCACGGTGATCTCCAGCGGGGCCTTTTCGGTGTGGCGGATGACGGTGCGGGTCCTCTCGTTGCACGGGTCATGGTTCGGGGCGGGTGGCGGTTTGGCCGAGCCGCCTTCGGGGTGTAGAAGAGCGGCGCCCGGATGTGCGGAAGCCCCATGCCGGAGTTCCGCACATCCGGATCTCGGACATGCGCGAGCCTTGGTCGGCCGATCTTTGGTCAGGCGTCCGCAGGATGCGTCCGCGCCGGTTCCACCGCTTCGGCGGCGGGGGCGTGTTCATCCTTGAGGTGCTTCATCAACTGCGTCAGCCGAGAGCTGGCGACCGGTGTACCGGTGTCGCTTATCGCCTGCTTGACCACGGCCAGGCTGAGGCCGTGCTCGGCGACAGCGGGGCGGGCTATGGCGAGGAGCTGGTCCATGGTTGCCGCCGGCGGTCGTCCGGTGCGCTTGCGCGGGGTGGTGGGTGTGGTGCTCCCCGGCCTGGTTTGCACGGTGGGTGGCGAAGGGCGGGCTGGGGCGTGCTGGGCAGGCGCGGCGGCGTCATTCAGCGGCGTCGTGGTCGGCTGGTGCTGCGGCGTCGGCTGGGGTGGTGTGTGGAGG
>NZ_JAJSYW010000100.1:0-49416 GCF_036815005.1 Streptomyces sp. IBSBF 2435
GTCTGGCAGTTCCCCTGCGGCGGGGGGTGCCTACCGGGGGCGCGGGGAGCTGCGCGCGCAACCGGGCCACCGGGCGGTGGTCCTGGGCGGACCGAAGAGAGCCTGTGGGTCGGTGACGACCCGCGCCGGTGGGGCTGGTCGCGCGGTTCCCCGCGCCCCTGGGATGGTGCGGTCCGTTCGTACGTGACGGTCGTGGTGGGTTCCTCGCGCCGTTCCTCGCGCCCCCTGCGGGGCACGTCCCGCCGGGCGGACAGCGCGCCGGCGTCGTGGCCGGGCGCGCGGTTCCTCGCGCCCCTGCGGGGACGCGGCCGCGCACGGGCGGACGGGCTAGCGCAGGGGGAGGGGGAGGCCGGCCGTGACGAGGAGGACGTGGTCGGACTCCGCCGCCATCGCAGCGTTGAGCCGCCCCAGCTCGTCGCGGAAGCGGCGCCCCGCCGGGGTGGCGGGGACGACTCCCGACCCGACCTCGTTCGAGACGGCCACGGCGGTGCGACGGGTCGCACGCCACGCCGCGGCGAGCTCAGCGGCGCGAGCCCGCACACGTCGCGCACCCCCATTGCGCCAGACATCGTCGTCCCAGGCGTTCGCCGCGTCGAGGACGCCGGTGAGCCACAGCGCGAGGCAGTCGATGAGCACGGGCGGCCCGGAGGCGTCGGCGAGGAGCGGGAGGAGGTCGCGGGTCTCCAGGGTGCGCCAGCCGACCGGGCGGCGCTCACGGTGCAGGGCGACCCGGTCGGCCCAGTCGGCGTCGCCCTCGCGGGTGCCGCCGGTGGCGACGTAGAGGACGTCGGGGAAAGCGGCGAGGCGGCGCTCGGCCTCGGCGGACTTGCCGGAGCGGGCGCCGCCCAGCACAAGGGTGCGCCGCGGTACATCGGGCACGGCGTGATAGTCGCCGACGACCAGCGTCGTCCCGTCGGGCACGGCCCTGGCGCCGTACGCGGCCAGCCGCCGGCCCAGCTCGGGCTGCGGCGGCGCGTCGTGGCCGACATGGACGGCGACGACGTCGGTCGTACGGGTCACCGCGCCCGCCGCCCGCAGCCGGGCGAGCGCGTCGGGCCGCCCGACCGCGTCGAGCAGCACCAGGTGGTAGGGCGGTTCGTCGCTGCCGTCGAGGCCGGCCGGTGAGCAGCCGGGCGGTACGTACAGCAGCCGCAGGCCGTCGGGCGACTCGACGGCGTAGCCCGTGCCGGGCGCGTCCATGGGGACTGCCCGCACCTTGTGGCCGGTGATCAGGGTGAGCCGCTGCCCGTCCGGCACCCGGGTGGGCGCCGGCAGGCCGGCCGGGATCTCGACCGCGGGGCCGTCGTGCGGGTGCGAGAGCAGCACGAGGCGCAGCCCGGCGAGGCCGCGCCCGGCGCGGGCCGCGGCCAGGGCCACGCCCGGCGTCAGGTCGAGCAGCACCACGCCGTCGACCAAAACGGCGCTCGGGGCGCGCCCGCCCGCTCCGACGGCGAGAGCGCAGGCCGCGCACGGGCAGTCCGGGATCGGCAGGCCCTCGGGCCCCGCGGTGCCGAGCAGAGTCGCTTCCACGGCACGATCGTCTCGCGTCGCGGCCCGCGGGGCGCGCGGGGTCCGCCATGTGGCGACGGCCACACCGCCGCCCTGTGCCGTTACGCTGCCTTGGCAGGCCCCCGCAGCACCCTGGACCCTGGACTTCCGGACTTACGGACTCTGTACCGAGGAGACATACATGGCGTGGACGTGGCGGTTCGAGAAGGCCGACGGCACCGAGGTGGAGCCCGCGGTGCAGCCCGAGGAGTTCACCACGCAGGGCGACGCCGAGTCCTGGCTCGGCGAGGTCTGGAAGGACCTGGTCGAAGGCGGCGCGGACCAGGTCGTCCTGTCCGACGGCGACACGAAGATCTACGGCCCGATGAGCCTGCACGCCGACGCCTGACCGGTGACGTCCCCCGCGCCTGCGGGGGACGTACCCCGCCTCACCCCAGCGAGCCCAGCGTCACCTGGGACGTCTTGGCCGCACCGTCCCTGTCGTAGGTCACCGGCACCTTCGTGCCCGGGGTGACGGCGGCCAGCACGGCCGTGAGGGACTGCACGCTGGTGATCTGCGTACTGCCGACCTTGGTGATCACGTCACCGGCCCGCAGCCCCGCCTTGGCGGCGGCGCCGCCCTTGGTGACCGAGACGATCGCGACGCCCGCGGGCTGCTGGTTCTGGTCGACGACACCGCGTACGGTCACGTCGAGCGCGGCCCGGCCGGAGTCGGTGACCCTGCCGTTCTTGATGATCTGGTCGGCGATCCGCTTCACCGTGGACGACGGGATCGCGAAGCCGATGCCGGGCGCGGCCCCGCTGCCGAGCTGCGGGTCGGTCGCGGCGAGCGTGGGGATGCCGATCACCTGGTTGTCGAGGTTGACCAGGGCGCCGCCGCTGTTGCCCGGGTTGATCGCGGCGGACGTCTGCACCATGTCGGGGATCGTCGCCCCGGTGCCGCCGCCCGACCCGCTCTCGCTGACGGTACGGCCGGTCGCCGACACGATGCCCTGCGTGACGCTGCTGGACAGGCCGAGCGGATTGCCCATCGCCAGCACGATCTCGCCGACCCCGACCGTGGCGGAGTCGCCGAAGTCGGCGGGCTTGAGGCCCTTCGGCGGGGACGTCAGCCGGATCACGGCGAGGTCGTTGGCGGGGAAGGACGAGACGAGCTTCGCGCTGAGCGGGCTGCCGCCGGTGGCCAGCGACACCTGGAAGGTCTTCGCATTGCCGATGACGTGGGCGTTCGTGACGATGTCGCCCTTGCTGTCGTAGACGACGCCGGAGCCGAGGTCCTGCTGGGTGGTGATCTGGACGACCGACGGCAGGACGTCCTTGACGGTGTTCTGGTACGCGGTCTGCAGGTCGGTGCCGCCGCTCGCCGCGAGGTCTCTGACGCTGGCCTCGGGGGAGGAGGCCTTTTCGGCTCCGCCGGAACTGCAGGCGGTCGCCGCCAGCGCCAGCAGGGCGCAGGCGGCCGCGCCGGGCAGTAGTGACGTGCTGCGCGATGCACTCATGCGCAAATTGTGGCTTTTCGCCCGCCCCGGCACTCGCCGTCGGCGTCCAATCGGGTCGTTCCCGGGGTGACAGCCGCCCACGGCGGTGCGCCGGAGGGGGCGCGGGCGACCGGCCACTACGGCGTCGCGGAAGTGCCGCGAGGGCGATCACCCAGCGACGGCGGGAACTGCGCGACCGACGCCGCCCCGGGGAAGGTCCGGGGACAGCCTGGCGCGGCCGGGAGGGGTGGAGGGAGCCGAAGCCTAGGCGCGCAGACCGCAGACGTGCAGCAGCGCGCCCACCCCCCGGTAGGGATCGGCGCGGCCCGCCGCCTCCTCGGCGTCGAGGAGCGCCGCCAGGGCGCCCGGGTCCGCGGGGACCACCGCGTGGTCCGGCGCGGTGTCGGTGAAGACCCGCACCCCGTACCACGTGTGCAGCGGCACCCCGATCCCGGCCAGCGTCGCCGTCAGCTGCGCCAGCCGGTCCGCCCGGGTGGCGAGCCCCAGCCGGTTGACGTAGCCGTCGGAGCCGAAGGCGCGCAGCGCGGAGGACCAGTCGCCGAGCAGGCCGGGGCGCATGGCCAGCGCGTCACCGTTGCGTACGACGAGGGACAGCAGGCCCCCCGGTGCCAGCACCCGGGCGAGCGCGGCGAGCATCGGCTCGGGATCGGGCACGTACATGAGCACCCCGTGGCACAGGACCACGTCGAAGCACGCCGGCCCGAAGTGCCGGCCGGTCTCGCGGCCGTCGCCCTGGAGCACGGCGAGCCGGCCGCGTACGTCGTCCGGCTCCGCCGCCACCGCCGCCCGCAGGGCACCCAGCATCGCCGGATCGGCCTCAAGGCCGGTCACGAGGTGCCCGGCGCGGGCGAGCCGCAGTGCCTGCGTGCCCTGGCCGGGGCCGATGTCCAGCACCCGGAGCCGCCGCACGGCGTGGGCGCCGGAGGCGGGCGGGAAGTGTGCGGCGAGCTGTTCGTCCAGCTGCCGCGCGACCAGCTCCTGCCGGACGGTGTTCCGCAGCCCGCCGAGGTCGGCCAGCCAGGTGTCCGCGCCGCCGTGGAATCCGCCCGCGCCCGGGGCGGGGGGTCCGCCGGGGACGTAGGCGTTCAGAGTTTGGCGCCGCGCTGGACCTGCGGCTTGGGCAGCCGCATCCGGCGCATCTGGAGCGTCCGCATCAGGCCGTAGGTGACGGCACGCCTGGTGTTCTGGTCGGGGAAGCGCTTGGCCAGCTGGCGGCGCAGCGCGAAGCCGGTGATCACCGAGTCCACCAGGATCAGCACGATCACCAGCACCCACAGGAACAGCGAGAGCGTCTGCACCGCCGGCATGAGGCTGCCGATCAGGATCAGCACCGCCATGGGCAGGAAGAACTCGGCGACCCGGTAGCGGGAGTCGACGTAGTTGCGGGTGAACCTGCGTACGGGGCCCTGGTGCGCGGCCGGCAGGTTGCGCTCGTCGCCGTTGGCCAGCGCTTCGCGGCGCTTGGCCAGGTCCACCCGGCGGGCCTCGCGCGCCGCCTTGGCGGCGGACTTGCGGTCGGTCGGGGTGCTGGCGGCCTTGCGGCGCTGCTGCTGGGACTCGTTGCGCTTGGGCGTGGGGCGACCCTTGGGAGCCTGCGGGTCGCGGGGCTGGTCCTTGTCGAGCACCGCAGTGGTGGTCGAGGACTGCTCATCTGGGGAACGGCGTCGGAACACGTCTCCCAGGTTACGTGCTTCCGCCGCCCGACCCCAGCCCCCTGCGTACTACCTGGGCATGGGGTCACCGAACCGTGATCGTCCTTGCGGATGAGCGCATCCGGGTCCGAACAGTGCGGTAATGGAACCAAGGCCCGTAGGCTGGGGTCTGTAGAGGTGCTGGAGCAGTTGCCGGAGAAGGGGGCGCGCGAGGCCCATGAGCGGTGTCATGAAGCGGATGGGACTGATCTTCCGCGCGAAGGCCAACAAGGCCCTGGACAGGGCCGAGGACCCGCGCGAGACGCTTGACTACTCGTACCAGAAGCAGCTGGAGCTGCTGCAGAAGGTACGGCGGGGTGTGGCCGATGTCGCCACCTCCCGCAAGCGGCTCGAACTGCAGCTGACCGAGCTGCAGAAGAAGTCGGCGACGTATGAGGACCAGGGCCGCAAGGCGCTCGCGCTCGGGCGCGAGGACCTGGCCCGGGAGGCGCTGTCCCGGCGGGCGGCCCTGCAGCAGCAGGTCACCGACCTGGAGACGCAGCACACCACGCTGCAGGGCGAGGAGGAGAAGCTCACACTCGCCTCCCAGCGCCTGCAGGCCAAGGTGGACGCCTTCCGTACGAAGAAGGAGACCATCAAGGCCACCTACACCGCCGCCCAGGCGCAGACCCAGATCGGCGAGGCCTTCTCCGGCATCTCCGAGGAGATGGGCGACGTCGGCATGGCGATCCAGCGTGCCGAGGACAAGACCGAGCAGCTGCGGGCCCGCGCGGGAGCGCTGGACGAGCTGATCGCCTCCGGCGCCCTGGACGACCCGACCGGTATGGCCAAGGACGACCTCCAGGCCGAGCTGGACCGGATCTCCGGCGGCAGCGACGTCGAGCTGGAGCTGCAGCGGATGAAGGCCGAGCTGGCCGGTGGCAGCCCCCAGCAGGCGATCGAGGGCGGCAAGGGCGGCCGTGACGCGCAGGGCCAGCCGCAGGACACCCCGCGGTTCGACAAGCAGTGAGCGAGCAGTAGGCAAGCAGCAGGGCAGGCCGAGGCGGCCGGCCGGCGGTCGCGCCGGCAGCAGCCACCCGGCACGCGGTCACCGGCAGTGATGCCCGGCCGTAATGCCGTAATGGAGCCGCAACGGAGGAGGCCGTCATGATCGTGCGGATCATGGGGGAGGGCCAGGTGAGGCTGGCGGACGCCGCCCTCACCGAGCTGAACGAGCTGGACAATGAGCTGCTCGCCGCGGTGGAGGCCGGTGACGAGGAGGGTTTCCGGCGGACGCTGGGCGCCCTGCTCGACTCCGTCCGCCGGCTGGGCGAGCCGCTTCCGGATGACGCGCTGGCACCGTCCGAGCTGATCCTCCCCACGGCGGACGCCACCTTGGACGAGGTCAGGGCCATGCTCAAGGACGACGGCCTGATCCCGGGCTAGAGACGCTGCGGACCGGTCTTCCGGTGCGATCGGTGCGGACCGTGCGCCGCAATACAGTGGCTGCCGTGCAGCATCCCAGGGGGGCGTCAGGGCGGCCCGCCCGGTGGTCGGCCGTGCCGCGCCGCAGGGTGCTGTGGGCGGTGCTGCTGCTCGCCGGCGCGCTCTCGACGCTGCTCGTGGTGCGGCACTGGGCCGACGGCTGGGTGATCCCCGTCTTCGCCTGGGCCGGGACCGCCGCGGCGGCGTGCGACGCCGTGCGGAGCCGCCGCGCCTATGCCGCCGCGATCGAGGAGCGGGCGCTGCGGGCCGAGCAGACCCGCGAGGAAGAGGCCAGGCGCCGGGTCGCGGAGGAGCGGTTGCGGATAGCCCGCGAACTGCACGATGTCGTCGCCCACCAGATCGCGCTGGCCAATGTGCAGGCCGGCGTCGCCGCCCACGTCATGGACCGCCGCCCCGACCAGGCCAAGCAGGCGCTGGCGCACGTACGCGAGGCGAGCCGGTCCGCACTGGACGAACTGCGGGCCACCGTAGGGCTGTTGCGGCAGCGGGGGGAGCCGGCGGCGCCGATGGAGCCGGCCCCGGGGCTCGATCTGCTCGACCAGCTGCTCGACGGCTTCCGGCGGGCCGGGCTGCGGGTCACCTTTGAGGAGCGCGCCAACGGCGATCCGGCGCCGCTCCCGCGGGGGCCGCTGCCGGCCAGCGTCGACCTCACCGCCTACCGGGTGATCCAGGAGTCGCTGACCAACGTCCAGAAGCACGCGGGGCCCGGCGCGGGCGCGATCGTGCGGATCAGGCGCGACCCGGGAGCCCTTGAGGTCATGGTGGACGACGACGGGGCGCCGGGGACCGCGGAGTCGCTGCTGCCCGAGCCGAGCCGGCCGCGGCCGGACGCGGCGGGCGACGGCAGCTCGCAGGTGCCCCCCGGCGTCCCCTGCCCCGGCCGCCCCACCGAGCGCGGCAGCGGCGGGCACGGCCTGCTCGGGATGTACGAGCGGGCCAGCGCGCTCGGCGGTGTCTGCCAGGCCGGGGTCCGTCCCGGCGGCGGCTTCCGGGTCTGGGTCCGGCTGCCGCTGTCCGTCCCGCCGCGCACCCACCGCCAGCACCAGGCGGCCCCGGCGGCGGCCCCCGCGTCCGCCCCCGCGGACGGCGCGTGCGGCTGACCGTGGCGCCCGCTCCCGGCGGAACCGCCCGGGGTCAGGAGCGCGGACCCACCGAGGAGCCCCGGGGTCAGGAGCGCGGACCCACCGAGGAGCCCCGGGGTCACAGGAAGAGCTGCGAGGGGATGTACGGATTGGGCGGGCGCATCCCGCGCAGGCACACATAGCCGGCGTTGGAGATCTCCAGGCCCGCCGCGATACCGACGTCCACCGCCCACTCCTGCTCCGCGGTCAGCCCTGCCACCCGCACCGGGCGGCCCTGCGGCATGCTCACCAGGGCCGCGGTCAGCAGCCGGGTGGCCAGCCGCCTGGAGGTCGCCGCCAGCAGTTCGACCCCGCGCTCGTCGGCGTAGCAGTAGCCGCTGCCGGCCAGGTCGTCGACCACGAACAGCCGGAAGTGCCGCGGCAGTTCCTCGTGGTCGGGGCCGTGGGCGCCGCCGCGGGTGCGGCGGTCGACGGAGTCCATCAGGTCGCGGTGCCTGACGGTGCCCTCGTGCACGGCGCCGTCCAGCGGCGCCAGGCCCGCCGGATCGACCACCCCGGTCAGCCGCATCGCCGGGTGCAGCGTGAAGCCGGCCCTGCGGTACGTACGGGCGGCGGCCGGGTGCCGCGAGCCGCAGATGACGCCGCGCAGACAGGCCCGCCCGTGCACCAGCGCCCGCGCCATCAGCGCCTTGCCGACCCCCTTGCCCTGTGCGCCGGGCGTCACCGCGAGCAGTGACAGTCCCCAGGTGCCCTCGCGCCGGGAGGAGAGCACCGCGCCCACCGGGCCCGCCGCCTCGTCCTGGGCGATCCAGCAGCCGCCCGGGTCGGTCCTGGCCAGATGGCGGGTCCTGCCGCGCTCGGCCGCCACGGAGCCGGGGGCGTCCGTCGGGTCGCCCTTGAGTGCGTGTGGGGCGCCGAAGGCGGCGGCGGTGACCTCCCGCACGACTTCGGCGTCCTCCTCGTCGTCACGAACCGGTCGAAGAATCACCGCTCCATCATTGCCCCGTACGGCATCGGCCGGGAGGGGGATTACGGCAGGGCGAGCATCTGTTCAAGGGCCAGCTTGGCGAAGTGCTCGGTCTCGGCGTCGACCTCGATCCGGTTGACCGGCTTGCCGTCGGCCAGCGACTCCAGCGCCCACACCAGGTGCGGCAGGTCGATGCGGTTCATGGTCGAGCAGAAGCAGACGGTCTTGTCGAGGAAGACGATCTGCTTGTCCGGGTGCGCCTTGGCGAGTCGGCGCACCAGGTTCAGCTCGGTGCCGATGGCCCAGGCCGAGCCGGCGGGGGCCGCGTCCAGCATCGCGATGATGTGCTCGGTCGAGCCGACGTGGTCGGCGGCCGTGACGACCTCGTGCTTGCACTCGGGGTGCACCAGCACCTGGACGCCGGGTATGCGGGCGCGGACGTCCTCGACCGACTCCAGCGAGAAGCGGCCGTGCACCGAGCAGTGGCCGCGCCACAGGATCATCTTCGCGTCCCGCAGCTGCTCGGGGGTCAGCCCGCCGCCCGGCTTGTGCGGGTTGTAGACGACGCAGTCCTCCAGCGCGATGCCCAGGTCCCGTACCGCGGTGTTGCGCCCCAGGTGCTGGTCGGGCAGGAAGAGCACCTTCTCGCCCTGGGAGAAGGCCCATTCCAGCGCGCGCCGCGCGTTGGAGGAGGTGCAGACCGTGCCGCCGTGCCGGCCGGTGAAGGCCTTGATGTCGGCCGAGGAGTTCATGTACGACACCGGGACGGTGATGTCGGCGATCCCTGCGTCGGCGAGCACGTCCCAGCACTCGGCGACCTGTTCCGCGCTGGCCATGTCGGCCATCGAGCAGCCGGCCGCCAGGTCGGGCAGGATCACCTGCTGGCGCTCCGAGGTGAGGATGTCGGCGGACTCCGCCATGAAGTGGACCCCGCAGAAGACGATGTACTCCGCCTCCGGCCTGGCCGCCGCGTCCCTGGCCAGCTTGAAGGAGTCACCGGTCACATCGGCGAACTCGATCACCTCGTCGCGCTGGTAGTGGTGTCCGAGGATGAAGACCTTCTCGCCGAGCCGGGCCTTGGCGGCCCTGGCGCGCTCCACCAGGTGCGGATCGGAGGGCGCCGGCAGGTCACCGGGGCAGTCCACGCCGCGCTCGCTGCGCGGGTCGGATTCGCGGCCGAGCAGCAGCAGCGCGAGCGGGGTGGGCTCTACGTCCAGAGGTTCTGTGGTGGTGGTCACGGGCCGGACGCCCTTTCTTTGCGGCTCTCTGCAGCGCAGACCTTTTCGTCTACTTGACGTTATCTATCATAGCCCGTTCGCGTCAGATTGACGATGCCCGGTCCTGTCGATGTGACGCATTCGTCCATCGCCGCCGCGCGCGGGCGGCCGTGTGCGAGCATGGTGGGGACGAAGACACCGCGGACTCGCTCGACCCGGCCGGAATGAATCCGGAAGGGCGCCCGTTAGCAGTCGGTAAGCCAGTAGTCCGTACAACCCGGGAGTGAAGCAGATGACGGTTCAGGACGAGACCACCACCACGGACGGCATCCTCCTGTCCGACGCCGCCGCCGGCAAGGTGAAGAGCCTGCTGGAGCAGGAGGGCCGCGAAGACCTCGCGCTGCGGGTCGCCGTCCAGCCCGGCGGCTGCTCGGGCCTGCGCTACCAGCTCTTCTTCGACGAGCGTTCGCTCGACGGCGACGTGGTCAAGGACTTCGGCGGCGTCAAGGTCGTCACCGACCGGATGAGCGCCCCGTACCTGGGCGGCGCCTCCATCGACTTCGTGGACACCATCGAGAAGCAGGGCTTCACCATCGACAACCCGAATGCCACGGGTTCCTGCGCCTGCGGCGACTCCTTCCACTGAGTCCGTACGGGCCAGGCCCCGGTCCCCAGCGGGCCGGAGCACGAAGCGGGGGGGGGGGGGGGGGGGGGGGGGGGGGGGGGGGGGGGGGGGGGGGGGGGGGGGNGACGCCCGCCGCGTCGACGGCCGTGGCGCGGATCAGGACGCAGCCCCCTGCCGCCCCCCCCGGGGGCCCCCCCCCGGGGGGGGCCCCCCCCGCTTCCTTGTCCCACCGCCGAGCCGACCCCCGTACGGTTCGGCGGCCGGACGCTCAGGACCCCCTGACCGCCGCGCCGCTCGCCGCGTCCACGACCGTACGGCCACCGAGTGGCCGGTCCAGCCGGACCGACACGGTCTGCGCCTTCAGGACCGCTGCACAGGGCGCGCCCGGCGTCTTGTCCCTGCCGGTCACCGAGACCCGCACCTGGCCGCCGGTCTCGGCCGCGGAGGCCGTGTACGTCTGGCAGATCCCGCCCCAGAAGGTCAGTGTCAGCGAGCTGCCCTGCAGCCGGTAGCCGGACACCGTCGCCCGGTGCGCCCCGTCCGCGGCCGGGGGAGTCGCGGGCGGGACCGGCGAGGGTCCGCCCGGCGCCTCGCTGCCGCCGCCGCTGCCCCCGAGGTCCGCCGGGTTCACCGCCTGCTGGGCGATCACCGACCCCTGGGCCGCCCCCTGCGGCACCGCCGTGAAGAGCCAGGCGGGCGTCAGGGCGTCGCCGCCGGGTGCGAACTGCGTGGCCAGGCCGAATTCCGCGCCCGTGATGTCGGTCGGCGGCGCTTGCGGTGCCACGCACGGCAGTGAGTGCGGCAGTGTCTTGTCCTGGCCCGGCACGGTGGGCGGGGCGGCCGAGGACGCGGCATTCCCGCCGGGCTGCCGCGCTGCGCCGCTGCCGGGCATCGGCACCTTGCAGGAGTCCGGACGCATGACCCGGGCCGAGGACAGTTCCTTGAACGCCTGGTCCGCGCTGATCACGGAGTAGCTCTCGCCCTTGGCCAGCGCCGACAGCCGGCCGTGCCCGCCGACGAGCCGCCCGTTCGGGTCGACGTCCAGGCCGGTGTCCCAGCCGTGCGTGGGCAGGCCGCCGACCACCGGGTCCGCGGTCACCGTACGGATCGAGGCCGCCGTCCTGGTCGCGTCGATCCGCGCGTCCGACAGGCCGAGTTCGGCGAGCACGGGCGCCGCCGCCGTTTCCGCCTGCTGCTCGGGAACCGGCGGGGTGCCCGTGCCGGGGGCGGAGCCGGTCGCCTTCTGCGAGGCCGGGCCGCCGTCCGCGGCGCCGCCTGCGGAGGGCGGCGGGACCTTCGGCAGCGCGGGCGGCACCATCGTGGCCGCGCCCGGCACGCCCTGCCCGTTGCGGGCGTACGACCAGGTGCCGGGCGCCGCCTGGCTCGCCAGCAGCGCGGGCCCGGTGCCGTCCGCCGCGCCCACCCGCCAGGAGCCGTGGTCGTCGACCACCGGCCCCGGCAGCCCCAGCAGCGCCGCCAGCCGGCCGACCGCGGCCCGGTCGGCGCCGCTGTCGGGCCGGTAGAGCGGCGCCGACTTCGGGCCGTTCTTCGGCAGGGTGCCGGTCAGCCGGTAGTCGCCGTCGGCCGGCCCCGCGGCGACCTGGCCGGGCGGTGCGGCGGCCGGGCCGGACGAGGAAGGACCTGGCCGGCTGCTCACGGTCTTCCCGCCGCCGTCCGCCGACACCGCCCAGTACGCGCCGCCGCCGGCCGCAGCCAGCACCGCGGCGGCCACCAGCGCCACCGTCAGCCGCCGCCCGCGCGGCGGCCGTTCGTCGTCGTGCCCGTCCGTGGACCCGTCGACGAGGATGCCGTCGTCCGCTCCGGCCGGGTGGTGGCCCGCACCGGTCTCATGGACCTCATGATCGTCGCGATCGCTCACCGCGCACACTCCTCGGTTCCGTCAACCGTCAGCTGCCGATGAGACGTGGCCGGCGGCCAACCGGTTCCCCCGGGGCCTGTCGCGCGGCTCAGTCGCCGAACTCCGCCATGCCGGCCACCACATGGGCCGACGCCGCAGGAACGGTGATGCCGCGCAGGCCGGCCGGGGTGACGGCCCGCTCACCGAGTGCCGGGACGCGCCAGTGCGCGGCCATCCGCCGGGAGTCGCCGATCAGCTGCTCCAGCGAATCCGGCTCCGCGAGCGGAAGCGGGGCGGAGGGGGACGCGGGAGCCGTGGTACGCGGGGTAGACCTCATACCCCCGACCCTAGGCACGGCCCGGCCGGGGAGAAAGCCCTACTATCGGGTAGTTCCGCCGCGTCCCCCGGGTTCACCAGCGGGAACGGCGGGTAATCCTTGGATGTCCCGGCCGGGCCGCGGTTTGCCGGTAGCGTGGACGACTGCCCAGACCGACGCAACCCCCGTGTACGATTCCCCCGCCCTCAGGAGCCTGCCGCCGTGCGTATCGCCGTCACCGGATCCATCGCCACCGACCACCTGATGACCTTCCCCGGCCGGTTCGCCGACCAACTGGTCGCCGATCAGCTGCACACGGTTTCGCTGTCGTTCCTGGTCGACGCCCTCGATGTGCGGCGCGGCGGGGTCGGCGCCAACATCTGCTACGGCATGGGCCTGCTCGGCACCTCGCCGATCCTGGTCGGCGCGGCGGGCAACGACTTCGGCGAATACCGCGCCTGGCTCCAGCGGCACGGCGTGGACACCGCCTCGGTCCGTATCTCCGAGGTGCTGCACACCGCCCGCTTCATCTGCACCACCGACGCCGACCACAACCAGATCGGCTCCTTCTACACCGGCGCGATGAGCGAGGCCCGGCTGATCGAGCTCCAGCACGTCGCCGACCGGGTCGGCGGCCTCGACCTGGTGCTGATCGGCGCGGACGACCCCGAGGCGATGATCCGGCACACCGAGGAGTGCATCACCCGCGGCATCCCCTTCGGCGCGGACTTCTCCCAGCAGATCGCCCGGATGGACGGCGACGACATCCGGACCCTCGTCAACGGCGCCGCGTACCTGTTCAACAACGAGTACGAAAAGGGCCTGATCGAGACCAAGACCGGCTGGAGCGGCGAGGAGATCCTGGACCGGGTCGGCACCCGGGTCACCACGCTCGGCGCGCACGGCGTGCGGATCGACCGCAAGGGCGAGCAGCCGATCGAGGTCGGCTGCGCCGAGGAGCAGGCGAAGATCGACCCGACCGGCGTCGGCGACGGCTTCCGGGCCGGCTTCCTGTCCGGACTGGCGTGGGGCGTCGGCCTGGAGCGTGCGGCGCAGGTCGGCTGCATGGTCGCCACGCTGGTCATCGAGACGCTGGGCACGCAGGAGTACGAGCTGCGGCGCACGCACTTCATGGAGCGCTTCACCAAGGCGTACGGCGAGGACGCCGCCGCCGAGGTCCGCCACCACCTCCCGGCCTGACCCTCGCCCTTGCCGGGCCGCGCCTCCCCGGGGGCGGGTCAGGTGCGGCGGCGGACGAGGTAGGCGGTGCCGCGGGGGGCGGGGCGCGAGCCCAGATAGTCGTGGGCCCGCATGGAGCACCAGGCCGGGATGTCCAGCCCGGCCGCCTCGTCGTCGGACAGCACCGTCACCACGCCCCCGACGGGCACCTCGCCGATCACCCTGGCCAGCTCGATCACCGGGACCGGGCACAGCTTGCCGAGCGAGTCGACCACCAGGCCGTCCGCACCGGTCGGCCCGGCGGTCGGCTCGGCAGCTCCAGCGGCCCCGGCGGTCGGCGCCCCGAGCCGCGCGCGCACCTCCGCGACCACCCCGGGGAGCACGTCGAGGAACCGCCCGACCTCCGCCTCGTCCGTGCCCGGCGGCAGAGACACCCGGACGTTGCCCTCGGACAGCACCCCCATCGCCTTGAGCACATGGCTGGGGGTCAGCGTGCCCGACGTGCAGGACGAGCCGGACGACACCGAGAAGCCGGCCCGGTCCAGCGCGGTCAGCAGCACCTCGCCGTCCACGTAGAGGCAGGAGAAGGTCACCAGGTGCGGCAGCCGCAGTGTGCCGTGCCCGACCACCTCGACGTCCGGCACCAGCTCGGGCACCCGCGCCCTGATCAGGTCCACCAGCGCCGACAGCCGGGCCGCCTCCCGTGCGGCCTCCGCGCGCACCGCGCGCAGCGACGCGGCGGCGGCCACGATCGCCGGCAGGTTCTCGAAGCCGGGGGAGCGGCCCGACTCCCGTTCGTCCGCCGGGTGCTGGGGCGCGAACCTGGTGCCTTTGCGCACCGCGAGCAGCCCGACCCCCGGCGGGCCGCCCCACTTGTGGGCGCTGCCGGCCAGCAGCGACCAGCCGCCGCCGACCGCGCCCCACGCCAGTGACTGCGCCGCGTCCACCAGCAGCGGCACCCCGGCCGCCCGGCACAGGCCGGCGACCTCGGCGACCGGCTGGACCGTGCCCACTTCGTGGTTCGCCGACTGGAGGCACACCAGCGCGGTGTCGGACCGCAGTGCCGCCGCCACGTCCCGCGGCGCGACCCGCCCGGTCCTGTCCACGCCGACCGCCGTGCTGTCGTAGGCGTCCGCGGCGTGCAGTACCGCCGAGTGCTCGACCGCCGGGACGACCACATGCCGGCCGGTCCTGCGCCGTCCGGCCATCGCCCCGGCGACACCGGAGTGCAGCGCGCGGGTGCCCGAAGGAGTGAAGACCAGTTCGTCGGGGCGGCACCCCACGGCCTCCGCCGCCGTCTGCCTGGCCGCGTCGAGCAGCAGCCTGGCCCGGCGCCCCTCGCGGTAGAGCCGGGCCGGGTCCGCCCACCCCTCGTCGAGCGCGGCCAGCAGCGCCTGCCGGGCCACCGGGTGCAGCGGGGCGGCCGAAGCCATATCGAAATAGGACACCTCAGCACGCTACAACCCGGCCGCGGCGAAGAGCCGGGCGCAGTGTCAGAACAGCTCTTGGACGCGGGATTCCACCCCTTCGGGGAGAGCCCCGGCGCGTTGGACCCCCTCCCCGCGCGACCCCAAATAGCGTCCAGTAGGGTTTGGTCCGCATAAACATCCACACCTCATTGCCTGCAGCTCGGGCCGACCGACCAGCACACGGCCGGAACACCCGGACGCGCGGGCGAGACTCTCGGGAAGGCGCTACGTGAGTCCCAACGGCTCCGACCTCCCCCACCGCCCAAAGGGCGTGGGCGGCACCCCCACGTGGCGGCGCGGGTTGCGGCGGAGGCTGCCGCAGGCGCTGGCTGCCGGCCTGGTCCTTGCTACGGCCACCGGCTGCTCGTACAAGGACTATCCCCGCCTCGGCATGCCCAGTCCCGCCACAGAGCAGGCACCACGGATCCTCGCCCTGTGGCAGGGTTCCTGGGCCGCGGCACTGGCCACCGGCGCGCTGGTGTGGGGCCTGATCCTGTGGAGCGTGATCTTCCACCGGCGAAGCCGGACCAAGGTCGAGGTCCCTCCGCAGACCCGTTACAACCTGCCCATCGAGGCGCTGTACACGATCGTCCCGATCGTGGTGATCGCGGTGCTGTTCTACTTCACAGCCCGGGACGAGTCGAAGCTGCTGGACACCTCGGCGAAGCCGCAGCACGTGATCAACGTGGTCGGCTTCCAGTGGAGCTGGGGCTTCAACTACGTCGAGAACGTCGACGGCGATCCGGCCACACCGAAGAACAACAAAGTACCGTCCCAGCTCTCCGAGATCCCGGCGAACAAGCTGCTCTACCCCGCGGGCGCCGAGGGCGTCTACGACGTGGGCACCCCCGCCAGCCGGAACCCGGACACCGGCAACCCCGGTCCCACGCTGTGGCTGCCCAAGGGTGAGACCGTCCGCTTCGTGCTCACCTCGCGCGACGTGATCCACTCGTTCTGGATCGTGCCGTTCCTGATGAAGCAGGACGTCATCCCGGGCCACACCAACGTCTTCGAGGTGACTCCCAGCAAGGAGGGCACCTTCCTGGGCAAGTGCGCCGAGCTGTGCGGTGTCGACCACTCCCGGATGCTGTTCAACGTGAAGGTCGTATCGCCCGAGGCATACCAGCAGCACCTCAAGGACCTCGCCAAGGCGGGTAACACGGGTTACATCCCGTCCGGTATCGCCACCACGGGCAACGCGAAGAACTCGGAGCCCAAGACCACATGAGCATTCTCAACGAACCGCAGGGCGCGGCGCCGGCCGATGACTCCTACGAGGACGAAATCCCGGCCCGCACCAAGAGCCCAGGCTCTGTGGTCATCAAGTGGCTGACCACTACCGACCACAAGACCATCGGCACCCTGTACCTGGTCACGTCGTTCGCGTTCTTCCTGATCGGCGGTGTGCTCGCGCTGCTGATGCGCGCCGAGCTGGCCAGGCCGGGCAACCAGTTCCTGTCGAACGAGCAGTTCAACCAGGCGTTCACGATGCACGGCACCGTGATGCTGCTGATGTTCGCGACACCGCTGTTCGCCGGCTTCACGAACTGGATCATGCCGCTGCAGATCGGCGCGCCGGATGTGGCGTTCCCGCGGCTGAACATGTTCGCCTACTGGCTTTACCTGTTCGGCTCGCTGATCGCGGTCGGCGGCTTCGTCACCCCGCAGGGCGCCGCCGACTTCGGNCCCGCGGCTGAACATGTTCGCCTACTGGCTTTACCTGTTCGGCTCGCTGATCGCGGTCGGCGGCTTCGTCACCCCGCAGGGCGCCGCCGACTTCGGCTGGTTCGCCTACTCGCCGCTGTCCAGCGCGGTCAACTCGCCCGGCGTCGGCGCCGACATGTGGATCATGGGTCTGGCGCTGTCGGGCTTCGGCACGATCCTCGGCGCGGTCAACTTCATCACCACGATCATCTGCATGCGCGCACCGGGCATGACGATGTTCCGCATGCCGATCTTCGTGTGGAACGTGCTGCTGACCGCCGTTCTGGTGCTGCTGGCCTTCCCGGTGCTCGCCGCCGCGCTGCTGGCACTCGAAGCCGACCGAAAATTCGGCGCACATGTCTTCGATTCCGCCAACGGCGGCGCCTTGCTGTGGCAGCACCTCTTCTGGTTCTTCGGCCATCCGGAGGTGTACATCATCGCGCNGTCTTCGATTCCGCCAACGGCGGCGCCTTGCTGTGGCAGCACCTCTTCTGGTTCTTCGGCCATCCGGAGGTGTACATCATCGCGCTGCCGTTCTTCGGCATCATTTCCGAGGTCATCCCGGTCTTCAGCCGCAAGCCCATGTTCGGTTACATCGGCCTGGTCGCGGCGACGATCTCCATCGCGGGCCTGTCGGTGACGGTGTGGGCGCACCACATGTACGTGACCGGCGGTGTGCTGCTGCCGTTCTTCTCGTTCATGACGTTCCTGATCGCGGTGCCGACGGGCGTGAAGTTCTTCAACTGGATCGGCACCATGTGGAAGGGGTCGCTGAGTTTCGAGACCCCGATGCTCTGGTCGGTGGGCTTCCTGATCACCTTCGCGTTCGGTGGTCTGACCGGTGTGATCCTGGCGGCGCCGCCGCTGGACTTCCACGTCTCCGACTCGTACTTCGTGGTGGCGCACTTCCACTACGTGGTCTTCGGCACCGTCGTCTTCGCGATGTTCGCCGGATTCCACTTCTGGTGGCCCAAGATGACCGGCAAGATGCTCGACGAACGGCTCGGGAAGATGACCTTCTGGACGCTTTTCCTCGGCTTCCACGGCACCTTCCTCGTCCAGCACTGGCTGGGCGCCGAGGGCATGCCGCGCCGTTACGCCGACTACCTGGCCGCGGACGGCTTCACCACGCTGAACACGGTGTCCACGATCAGCTCGTTCCTGCTCGGCCTGTCGATCCTGCCGTTCCTCTACAACGTGTGGAAGACGGCGAAGTACGGCAAGAAGGTCGAGGTGGACGACCCGTGGGGCTACGGCCGCTCGCTGGAGTGGGCGACGTCCTGCCCGCCGCCGCGGCACAACTTCACCTCGCTGCCGCGGATCCGCTCCGAATCCCCGGCCTTCGACCTGCACCACCCCGAGATCTCGGCGATCGACGCCCTCGCGGCCCACGGTGCGAGCANTCACCTCGC
Organism: Streptomyces sp. IBSBF 2435; assembly: GCF_036815005.1. NCBI lineage: Bacteria > Bacillati > Actinomycetota > Actinomycetes > Kitasatosporales > Streptomycetaceae > Streptomyces > Streptomyces sp. IBSBF 2435. Next base: position 17,975 of record NZ_JAJSYW010000100.1, read on the forward strand.
TGCCGCGGATCCGCTCCGAATCCCCGGCCTTCGACCTGCACCACCCCGAGATCTCGGCGATCGACGCCCTCGCGGCCCACGGTGCGAGCACGGCCATTTCCGGTGCTGAGAGCAAGGGGGCGGGCCAGTGAAGGTCCAAGGTTGGATGTTCGGCGGCTTCGCCGCCTTCATCCTGGCGACGGCCATTGTGTACGGCCTGTGGTCCAAGGAGCCGACCGGTACGACCGCGCTCTTCCTGGCGTTCGCACTGTGCACCATGATCGCGTTCTACCTGGGGTTCACCGCGAACCGGGCCGACGCCGGGGCGATGGACCGCGAGGACGCCGACATCTCCGACGAGGCCGGCGAAGTGGGCTTCTTCAGCCCGCACAGCTGGCAGCCGCTCGCGCTCGCCACCGGCGGCGCGATGGCCTTCCTCGGCGTCGTCTTCGGCTGGTGGCTGCTGTTCTTCTCGCTGCCGGTGGTCCTGATCGGGATCTTCGGCTGGGTGTTCGAGTACTACCGCGGTGAGAACCGCACCCAGTGACCACCCGCTGAACCCGCGCAGCCGCCCGGGGGGGGGGGGGGGGGGGGGGGGGGGGGGGGGGGGGGGGGGGGGGGGGGGGGGGGGGGGGGGGGGGGGGGGGGGGGGGGGGGGGGGGGGGGGGGGGGGGGGGGGNCCCCCCCCCCCCCCCCCCCCCCCCCCCCCCCCCCCCCCCCCCCCCCCCCCCCCCCCCCCCCCCCCCCCCGCCCCTTTTGCACCCCTCCGCCGTGCGGAATCACCGGCCGCTTCTTAGCGTGGGCCCATGAGTCACATTCCTCGACGCCGGATAGCGTTGCGCTGCGCCCTCCTCGTGGCGCCCCTCGCGGTGGGGCTCACCGCCTGCAACGGGGACGGCAACCCGCTCGCCGCCCCGCCCTACGAATCCGCCGCCAAGGTCGCCTACTCGGTCACCGACGGCGGCAAGGCCGACCCAGCCAAGCCGCTCAAGGTCACCGTCAAGGACGACGGCAGCCGGATCACCGATGTCACCGCCACGGACGCCGCAGGGCGCTTCGTACGCGGCAAGCTCAGCGCGGACGGCCTCAGCTGGCAGTCCACCACCGGGCTGGCCGCAGGGGCCCACTACACGGTCAGGGTGAGCACCGAGGACGGCGACGGCCACCCCGGCCGCAAGGTCCTCGGCTTCGACACCACCCCGGCCGACGCGGGCCTGCACGTCGCCTTCGGCCCCGACGCCGGCACCTACGGCGTCGGCCAGCCGATCACCGCCGAGCTGAGCACCCCGGTGAAGACCCCCGCGGCCCGCGCCGCGGTCGAGTCCAACCTGATGGTCAGCAGCACCCCGCAGGCCGCGCCCGGGTCCTGGTACTGGGTCGACGACCGCACCCTGCACTACCGCCCGGGCGACTACTGGCCCGCGCACGCCCAGATCACCGTCCGCAGCACGCTCAACGGCGTCAAGGTGCAGGACAAGCTCTACGGCGGCACCGACAAGCCGCTCACTCTCCACACCGGCGACCGCATCGAGGCGATCACCGACGCCGCGACCGACCAGATGACCTTCAAGGACGACGGCAAGGTGGTCAGGACCATGCCGGTCACCACCGGCAAGCCGGGCTTCGACACCCGCAACGGCATCAAGGTCGTGCTGGCCAAGGAGAGCTTCGTCCAGATGAAGAGCGCCACCGTCGGAATAGCCGCCGGCAGCTCCGACTCGTACGACCTGCCGGTCTACTGGGCCACCCGGGTGACATGGAGCGGTGAATATGTGCACGCCGCGCCCTGGTCCGAGGGCTCGCAGGGCTCCGCCAACGTCAGCCACGGCTGCACGGGCATGAGCACCGACAACGCGCACTGGTTCTTCGACCACGTGCGCCAGGGCGACGTCGTCCAGGTGGTCAACAGCCACGGCCCCACCATGACGCCGTTCGACAACGGCTTCGGCGACTGGAACCTGGACGCGGCCAAGTGGCGGCAGGGCAGCGCGCTGGGCGCCAAGGCCGCGGGCCTGGCCGAGCGGGGCTCTGCGGCGGTGGCGCCGAACCCGGTGTCCAACCCGGCGCGGCTGCGCCCGGAGACCGCCTGAGCCGCCCCCGAGGGGCGGCCGTCCGGCATGTCCCGGGCCGCGCCGCGCGGCCGTACGCGCTAGCGCGTCGCGACCGTCTTCGCCACCGGCTCGACCCTGCGCCGCAGCAGTACGGCGAGCGTGTCGCTGACCGCCACCGGGTCCACCGGGTGCGTCGCCGCCGCGTCCGCGCGGCTCCAGGTGGCCAGCCACGCGTCCTGCGGGCGGCCGATCAGCACCAGCACCGGCGGGCAGTGGAAGATCTCGTCCTTGATCTGCCGGCACACGCCCATACCGCCCGCCGGGGCCGACTCGCCGTCCAGGACGCAGACGTCGATGCCGCCGCGCTCCAGTTCGGTCAGCACCGCGGGCAGCGTCGCGCACTCCACGAACTCCACCGGCGGCAGGTCGGCGGCGGGCCTGCGGCCGACGGCGAGCCGGACCTGCTCCCGGGTGTTCGCGTCGTCGCTGTAGACCAGCACCGTGGTAGTCGCCTGCATCCTGGCTCCTCCTCGTGATCTTCGTGATCCCCGTGCAGCGTGTGCGGCTCGTGAACGGTTTCTCAAGTGTGGGGGATGCTACTCCCGCAGGCGCCGTCCGTGGAGGGTCCGCGGCTTCCCAAGATCTCGCGGACGGGCCGTCATCCCTCGTTCGGGGGACTCCGCCGGCCTCCGATACGGTGCCCGGCGGGAGCTTGACACACCGAAGGGGACCCCCGGAGTGAGCGCCGGATAAGCGACCGACATAATGTCGGACGTGGCGACAGCAACAGCAGTAGAAACCGGGCACGCGCACCCGTCGGTCAACCGGCCGAACCTCACGAGCGTCGGAACCATCATCTGGCTGAGTTCCGAGCTGATGTTCTTCGCGGCCCTCTTCGCGATGTACTTCACCCTTCGGTCGGTCACGGGTGCCGATTTCTGGAAGGAACACGCCCATGCGCTGAATGTTCCGTTCTCCGCGACGAACACCACGATCCTGGTGCTCTCCTCCTTCACGTGCCAGATGGGCGTCTTCGCCGCTGAGCGCGGCGACGTGAAGAAGCTGCGCTCGTGGTTCATCGTGACGTTCGTGATGGGCGCGATCTTCATCGGCGGGCAGATCTTCGAGTACACGAACCTGGTCAAGAAGGACGGGATCTCACTCAGCTCCGACCCTTACGGTTCGGTGTTCTACCTGACGACCGGCTTCCACGGGCTGCATGTGACAGGTGGTCTGATCGCGTTCCTGCTGGTGCTCGGCCGTACGTACGCGGCCAAGCGGTTCACCCACCAGCAGGCCACCGCTGCCATCGTCGTGTCCTACTACTGGCACTTCGTCGATGTCGTCTGGATCGGCCTCTTCGCCACGATCTACCTGATCAAGTAGTCGGTCGCGTACCGCAGCACGGTGCCGGACAGGCACAACCCGAAGCATCGACACAAGAGATCCTGACACCGGGGTAATCCGTGAAAAAGCTCTCCGCACGACGGCGCCACCCGCTGGCGGCGCTTGTCGTCCTACTCTTCGCGCTAGCGGCCACCGGGGGGCTGTACGCCGCGCTCGCGCCGGCACCCAAGGCGCAGGCCGACGACTCGTCCCAGTCCCTCGCGATCACCGAGGGCAAGAAGCTGTTCTCGGTCGGCTGTGCAAGTTGCCACGGCACGCACGGCCAGGGGAGCTCGGACGGTCCCAGCCTGGTCGGCGTCGGCTCGGCCGCGGTGGACTTCCAGGTCGGCACCGGCCGGATGCCCGCGCAGCAGCCCGGCCCGCAGATCCAGAAGAAGAAGGTCCAGTACACCCAGGGCGACATCGACCAGCTGGCCGCGTACATCGCCTCGCTCGGCCCCGGTCCCGCCGCTCCCGACCCGGACCAGTACGACCCGGCGGGCGCCGATGTGGCCAAGGGCGGTGAGCTGTTCCGCACCAACTGCTCGCAGTGCCACAACTTCGTCGGCAAGGGCGGTGCGCTGACCGACGGCAAGTACGCGCCCACCCTCAAGGGCGTGGACCCCAAGCACATCTACGAGGCCATGCAGACCGGCCCGCAGAACATGCCGTCCTTCCCGGACACCACGATGCCGTCGAAGAACAAGGCCGAGATCATCGCGTACCTGAACGCGGTCGACTCCGCGGACAGCCACAACCCGGGCGGCTTCACGCTGGGCAGCCTCGGACCCGTGCCCGAGGGCCTGTTCGCCTACATCTTCGGCCTCGGTGCGCTGATCGCCGTCGCCATTTGGGTCGCGGCCCGTACGTCCAAGGCCAAGAAGTCATGAGCGAAACCGGATCCCACAACGACATGGCAGAGCCAGAGGAACACCTCCCGACCGTCCGCGGTGCCCACGGCACCGACGCCGCGGTCCCCGGCGACCCGTTCGCCAACCCCGGCCACCCGGCGCACGAGTTCCGCCGTCAGGACATCGACGAGAAGGCGGCCGACCACTCCGAGCGGGTCGTCGCCGGGCTGTTCACGCTGTCGATGCTGGGCACCATCGCCTTCATCGCGAGCTTCGTGATCTTCCCGGTCGACAAGTACGTCTACATCTTCCCGGTCGGGCACGTCAGCGCGCTGAACTTCTCGCTCGGCATCTCGCTGGCCGTCGCCCTGCTCGGCATCGGCGCGGGCGCCGTGCACTGGGCCCGCACGCTGATGTCCGACGAGGAGATCCCCGACGACCGCCACCAGGCGGACGCCGACGACGAGCTGCGCGCCAACATCGAGACGCAGTGGAAGCAAGGTGTCAAGGAGAGCGCGTTCGGCCGGCGCAAGCTGGTCCGCAACACCATGCTCGGCGCGCTCACCCTCGTACCGCTGTCAGCGGTCGTGATCCTCCGGGACCTCGGCCCGCTGCCTGAGGACAAGCTCAGGCACACCGCCTGGGCCAAGGGCAAGGCGCTGATCAACCCCAACACCAACAAGCCGTTGCGTCCCGAGGACATCCCGGTCGGCTCGCTCACCTTCGCCCAGCCCGAGGGGCTGAACGAGGAGGACGAGGACTTCCAGCAGCAGATCGCCAAGGCTGCCCTGATGGTCGTCCGGCTCAAGCCGGAAGACATCAAGGACAAGAAGGAACTCGACTGGTCGCACCAGGGCATCGTGGCCTTTTCCAAGATCTGCACGCACGTGGGCTGCCCGGTCAGCCTGTACGAGCAGCAGACACACCACGTACTCTGCCCTTGCCACCAGTCGACGTTCGACCTGTCGGACGGAGCCAGAGTGATCTTCGGTCCCGCGGGTCACCGGCTGCCGCAGCTTCGGATCAGCGTCAATGGTGAGGGCAACCTCGTTGCGATGAGCGACTTCGAGGTTCCCGTCGGTCCGGCCTTCTGGGAGCGCGGATGAGTACTTCGACAGAGACCTCGACGAACACTCGGCGAGGCCCCAAACACCCCGGCCAGCGCGTCGCGGAGTGGACTGACAGCCGAGTCGGCCTGTACAAGCTCGGCAAGTCCAATCTGCGGAAGATCTTCCCCGACCACTGGTCGTTCATGCTCGGCGAGGTCTGCCTCTACAGCTTCACGATCCTCATCCTCACGGGTGTGTATCTGACGCTGTTCTTCCACCCCAGCATGAACGAGGTCGTCTACAACGGTCCGTACGCGCCGCTGCAGGGCGTACGGATGTCGGACGCCTACGCGTCCACGATGCACATCAGCTTCGAGGTGCGCGGTGGTCTGCTGATCCGGCAGATCCACCACTGGTCCGCGCTGATCTTCATCGCGGGCATGATCGTGCACATGATGCGGGTGTTCTTCACCGGAGCGTTCCGCAAGCCGCGCGAGCTGAACTGGCTGTTCGGCTGGACGCTGCTCTTCATCGGCATGTTCGAGGGCTTCACCGGCTACTCGCTGCCCGACGACCTGCTGTCCGGCACCGGCGTCCGCTTCACCGAGGGCGCGGTGCTGTCCACGCCGATCGTCGGCACGTATCTGTCGATGTTCCTGTTCGGCGGCGAGTTCCCCGGCCACAACTTCGTGCCGATCTTCTACTCGGCGCACATCCTGCTGCTGCCGGGCATCATGGCGGCACTGCTGGTCACCCACCTGATCCTGGTCTTCTACCACAAGCACACCCAGTTCCCGGGTGCGGGCAAGACCGAGAAGAACGTCGTCGGTATGCCGTTCTTCCCCGTCTACACCGCCAAGGCGGGCGGCTTCTTCTTCCTGGTCTTCGGTGTCATCTCGGCCATCGCGGCCCTGGTCACCATCAACCCGATCTGGACCATGGGTCCCTACCGGCCGGACCAGGTGTCGACCGGCGCGCAGCCTGACTGGTACATGGGCTTCTCCGAAGGCCTGATCCGGGTGATGCCGGGCTGGGAGATCAACGCCTGGGGCCACACCCTGGTCCTCGGCGTGTTCATCCCACTGATGATCTTCCCGCTGGTGCTGGTCGCCATCGCCGTCTGGCCCTTCCTCGAATCGTGGGTCACCGGCGACAGAGGCGAGCACCATCTGCTGGACCGGCCGCGCAACCGCCCGGTGCGCACGGCCTTCGGCGTCGCCTGGCTGACGCTGTACTTCACGCTGCTGATCGGCGGCGGCAACGACCTGTGGGCCACGCACTTCCACCTGTCGATCGAGACGATCACCTGGTCGGTGCGGGTCGGCTTCTTCGTGGCGCCGGTGGCCGCGTTCTTCATCACCAAGCGGATCTGCCTCGGCCTGCAGCGCCGGGACCGGGACAAGGTGCTGCACGGGCGCGAGACCGGCATCATCAAGCGGCTGCCGCACGGCGAGTTCATCGAGGTGCACGAGCCGCTGCCGCAGGAGCAGCTGCACATCCTCACCGCCCACCCGCAGCCCCAGCCGCTCGACGTCGGCCCCGAGGTCGACGAGAACGGCGTGGAGCGCAAGGTGAACCCGGTCACGAAGGTGCGGGCGCGCCTGTCCCGCAACTTCTACGGTGAGCACAGCCAGATTCCGAAGCCGACGGTTGAGGAGTACGACGAGATCACGAGCGGCCACGGCCACCACTGACTCGCCGTCCGGCGTTGCACGTTGGCCCCCCGGGGGGGGGGGGGGGGGGGGGGGGGGGGGGGGGGGGGGGGGGGGGGGGNCCCCCCCCCCCCCCCCCCCCCCCCCCCCCCCCCCCCCCCCCCCCCCCCCCCCCCCCCCCCCCCCCCCCCCCCCCCCGGGGGGCTTTTTCCTGCGGTCCACCGCGGGAAGGGGGTGCCCCTCCAGGGCGCGGGTCCTAACCGCCCGGAAGGGGCTGTTGCTGTCGTATCCGGACCGCCGGCCGGTGGTGGGCTGCTCGCGCAGTTCCGCTCCCAGGACCTCGCCCGGGGGTACCCCCGGCGCCTCCGTGCGGGGCACGTCCCGCCGTGCGGACAGCGCGCCACCGCCGTGGCCGGGCGCGCAGTTCCCCGCGCCCCCTCCGGTATCCCCTTGCCGGAGGGGCACTCCAAGAACGCCCGCGCCAGCGGGTGGGCACCCCCTTGCCGGAGGGGAGCCGCAGGACCCCCGCGCACGGGGGAGGGGCGCCCTCTGCGGGAGAGGAACCGTGAGAGCGCTCGCGGCCCTTCGGGGCGCTTCGCGCGGATAGGGTGGGCGGGCTGAGGACCGTACTGACCCACCAGGAGCGTGGACCATGAGCGTTGTGAACCCGGCAGGTGACGAGACCGGGGCGCTGCGGACGTGGCCCGACGTGCTGTCCCACCTGATCGCGGGGCGTGACCTGGGGGTCGACGACACGGCGTGGGCGATGGACGCCATCATGCGCGGCACCGCCACCGACGTGCAGATCGCCGGGTTCGCCGTGGCACTGCGGGCCAAGGGCGAGACCGTCGAGGAAGTCACCGGCATGGTGCGGGCGATGTACGCGCACGCCAACACCATCGACGTACCCGGCGCCACCGTGGACATCGTCGGCACCGGCGGCGACCGGGCCAGGACGGTGAACATCTCCACGATGGCGGCGATCGTGGTCGCCGGCACCGGCGCGAAGGTCGTCAAGCACGGCAACCGGGCCGCGTCGTCGGCCAGTGGCGCCAGCGACGTACTCGGGCACCTCGGGGTGAACCTGGACCTGTCCCCGCAGCGGGTCGCCGAGGTCGCGGAAGAGGCCGGCATCACCTTCTGCTTCGCGGTCAGGTTCCACCCGGCGCTGCGTCATGTGGCCACCGCACGCGGGGAACTGGGTGTCGCCACGACCTTCAACTTCCTCGGCCCGCTGACCAACCCGGCCCGGGTGCGCGCGCAGGCCACCGGCGTCGCCGATCTGCGGATGGCGCCGATCATGGCCGGCGTGCTGGCCGAGCGCGGCTCGTCGGCGCTGATCTTCCGCGGTGACGACGGCCTGGACGAGCTGACCACGACGGCCACCTCGCAGGTCTGGGTGGTCGCCGACGGCAAGGTCTCCCAAGTCGCCTTCGACCCGCGGGACATCGGCATCGACCTGGTACCGGTCGAGGCGCTGCGCGGCGGCGACCCGGCCTACAACGCGGACGTCGCACGGCGGCTGCTGGCCGGCGGGACCGGCCCGGTGCGGGACGCAGTCCTGCTCAACTCGGCCGCCGCGCTGGTGGCCCTCGACCCCGGCGCCGGCACCCTCGAAGAGCGGCTGGCCGCAGGGGTGGCCAGGGCGGCGGAGTCCCTGGACTCCGGGGCCGCCGCGGCCGCCCTGGAGCGCTGGGCGGCGGCCACGAACGCCTGATCCGTCCGCAAGGCACCGTCCGTACCGGTCCGTACCGCGGACGGTGTCTTGCGCTCACGGCGTCCTGTGGCAGAATCCCTTGCAGGTCACGAGTGACAGCGCAAAGGCCCCGGCTCGCTGTCCGGCAACCCTCCGTCCGAGGCGGGGTGCCCCGGGTGATGACCGGGCTGTGAGCAGCGAGGCTCGCAGCAAGCCGGACTGGGGAGTTCTTCATGCGCAAGCGAATGCGATAGGGCCTTCGGCCCCGGTTCCGCCGTACCGCGGTGCCGTAGTGCACCGGTCCATCTTCCGTCCGCTGCCGTCCGACATACCGTCGCGCCCCGCACAGGCGCACGGCGCTGTCGTCCGCCTTCGTGCCAGGAGCCTGCCATGACTGTTTCCGCCGCCGTTTCCGCCGCCTGTACGACCGCTCCCGCCGCCGACACCTGCGACATTCCCGCCCCGCCGCTGCCCGTGCTCGGCCGGGACGTCTCCGTCCCGCTGGTCACCGGCGGCGAAGTCACCTACGCCGCCCTCGACTACGCCGCCAGCGCGCCCGCGCTCCAGCGGGTGTGGGACGACGTGGCCGCGTACGCCCCCTACTACGGCAGCGTGCACCGCGGCGCCGGGTACCTGTCGCAGCTGTCCACCGAACTCTTCGAGCAGAGCCGGGCCACCGTCGCCGGGTTCCTCGGCTGCCGGCCCACCGACCAGGTGATCTTCACCCGTTCCACCACCGACTCGCTGAACCTGCTGGCCGCGGCGCTGCCCGAAGGCACCCAGATCTTCGTCTTCGAGACCGAGCACCACGCGGCGCTGCTGCCCTGGCAGCGGGCGAAGGGCGCGCGGGTCACCTGTCTCGACGCGCCCCGTACGCCGGAACAGGCGGTCGCCGCGCTCGACGTGGCGCTGCACGGTGCGCCCAAGGGGCCCAAGCTGGTGTGTGTCACCGGCGCGTCGAACGTGACCGGCGAGGTGTGGCCGGTACGCCGACTGGCCGCCGCCGCGCACCGGCACGGCGCCCGTATCGTGCTGGACGCCGCGCAGTTGGTGCCGCACCGGGCCGTGAACGTCGCCGAACTCGACGTCGACTGGGTCGCCTTCTCCGGTCACAAGCTCTACGCGCCCTTCGGCGCCGGGGTGCTCGCCGGGCGGCCGGACTGGCTGCGCGACGCCGAGCCCTACCTCGCGGGCGGTGGCGCCACCCGTACGGTGGTCCGGCGGGCCGACGGGCAGGTCGACGCCGAGTGGCACAGCGCGCCTGCCGCGCGGCACGAGGCGGGGTCGCCCAACGTCATCGGCGCGTACGCCGTCGCGGCGGCCTGCAAGGCGCTCGCCGAAACCGGTTTCGACCGGCTGGTCGACCACGAGCGCCGGCTGCTCGGCCTGCTGCGGGAGGGCCTTGCCGGGATCCCCGAGGTGCGGGTGCTGTCGCTCTTCGGCGAGGAGTCCGACCGGGTCGGGGTGCTGACCTTCGTCGTCCAGGGCTGGAACAGCTCGCACCTGGCCGCGGCGCTCTCCGCGGAATACGGCATCGGGGTGCGGGACGGGCTCTTCTGCGCGCATCCGCTGGTGCGGCACCTGCTCGGGGGCGAGGCGGAGGACCCGGGCGCCTGTGGCTCCCCCGACTCCGCGCCCGGCCACCCCTCCTTCAACGCGGTCCGCGTCAGCTTCGGCGTGGGCACGCCGGCCGAGCACATCCGCCGCTTCACCCGCGCGGTCGCCACCCTCGTCCGCGACGGCGCCGCCTGGACATACCACACCGAAGCCGGCCGCTGCGTCCCCACCCCGTCCTAGCCCCGAGGCCCCGGACCGCCGGTGCCGACCCGCGCGCGGGTGGGCCCGCCCCTGCCGCAGAGGGAGCGCCCACCAGGAGCGCGGGGAACGCCGCGAGCAACCTGCCACCGGCCGGTGGTCCGGATCGGACCGAAGAGACCCCCTGGGTCGGTGCCGACCCGCGCGCGGGTGGGCCCGCCCCTGCCGCAGGCAGCCCCTGGGGAAAAACCCGCCCCGGAGGGGCTAGGCGTCGAGGCCGATCGCAAACGCCGCCTCAAGGTCGTGCTGCGAATACGTACGGAAGGCCACGTGCGTATCCGTCACCTGGACCCCGGGAATCTTGCTGATCCGGCCCGGAATGATGTCCGCCAGGTCGTCATGCCGGGCCACCCGCACCAGCGCGACCAAGTCGTACGTACCGGTCACCGAGTAGACCTCGCTGACATTGTCGAGCGCGGCGATCGCCTCGGCGATCTCCGGGATCCGGTCCACGGTGGTCTTGATGAGCACGATCGCGGTGATCACGAGTGAACGTCTCCTTGGGTGGTCGTCCCGGCAACGACGCCCAGCTTAGACCGGGGCCGGTAGCAGGCCCACGCCCAGCAGAAGCCGAAGGCGAAGCCCACCACGTGGGCCAGGTAGGCCACCCCGGGGCCGCCCGCCGCGGTCTGCGCGGCGAACCACTGCAGCACGAACCAGAAGCCGAGCACCATCCACGCGGGGAAGCGCAGCGGGATGAAGAAGAGGAAGGGGAAGACGCTGGTCACCCGGGCCCTGGGATAGAGGTAGAGGTACGCCCCGAGCGCCCCGGAGATCGCCCCCGACGCCCCGACCAGCGCCTGCGTGCCATCGGCGTGCGCGAGGGCGAAGCCGTAGGTGGCCAGGCAGCCCGCGGCCAGGTAGAAGAGCGCGAAGCGCACCCGGCCCATGCGGTTCTCGACGTTGTCGCCGAAGACGTACAGGAAGAGCATGTTGCCGATCAGGTGCAGCCAGCTGCCGTGCAGGAACATCGAGGTGACGACGGACACGACCGGCACCTTGGCGTAAGACCCCCGCGGGCCGCACCCGGCGGGCAGGCCGAGGTCGCCCGGTGGCAGCCGGCCGTGGAAGAGCTCGGCGGGGATCACTCCCCAGCGGTCGAAGTACAGCGCCTGCTCGCAGGCCAGCCGGTGCCCGCTGCCGTAGACGGGGGTGAAGCCGGACAGCGGGCCGAGCAGGAAGGCGGCGGCGCACACGGCGATCAGCCCGTACGTGACGACCGGCGTACGGCGGACCGGGTTCTTGTCGTACACCGGGATGAGCATGGACCGATCATGACGCAGCGGGCTTAACGGGCATAGGCCGCCTCGCCGCAGCGCGCCGCACCTCCGAGGCCTTAGGGTGACCGGGACGCACGCTCCCCGAGCAATCACCAGCGGAAGAGGTACCCGCGATGCCGGTTCCCCTGCCGACCGCGACGACGCGGTGGCGCTGCACCCTGTGCGGAAATCTGACCCGTTTCGACGTGACGCGCTCCTCGCGGGTCGTGGAGTACGTGCACCTGGACCTCGGTGGTGAGCCGTCGGTCGAGGAGACCGAGGTGCTGGCCGAGACCGTCGAGTCGGTGCGCTGCCGCTGGTGCAACGCGGTGGACCGGATCGAACTGGTGGACCGCCCGACCGCGGGTGCCGATGGGAACAGCAGTACGGAAAGCGCCGCCGGGAGCGGTTCCGCGTCGGGCTGAGCGCCGGGCGGGGACAATGGAAGCAGCAGGGCGGCGGGCCGGAGGGATCGAAGGGGGCCGGGAGGACGCCGAGGAACCGGACGGGAGTGACTGGTGGACGGTATCGGCGGTTTTCCGCATGCCGGGGCAAGCGGTGCCGCGGCGGAGGAGTCCGCCGGCCCCCCTGCCGCGGCCGGGTCCGCCGACTCCGGCGACCCGGGTGACGAGGCTCCGGAAGGCGCGGGCGTCGAGCCCGCCCTGGACCGGCCGCTGCCCGAGGGCGTACGCCACCGGGTCGTCGCCATCGCCGCGGAGGCCTTCGGCGGGTTCACGTACCAGGAACTGCCGGTCTCGCTGCGCCCGTACGCCCGTTTCACCCCCACCCGGCGGGTGAAGTACGCCGGGACCGCGCTGGCCTCGGCCCTGGAGCACGACCCCGCCTTCCGGCAGCGGGTCGCGGGCAGGCTGCGCGAGTCCCAGGCGGAGCTGGCGGGCGCGCTGGAGGGCGGCACCCCGCCGCCCGCCGCCGATCCGCTGGACGTGGCCGCCGCCGCGTACCTGCTGCGCCCGGCGGGCTGGGCCAAGCTGGTCGCGACGGCGGGCGAGGAGGCCCAACGGGCCGACGCCGAGCGGGCCGAGGAGGAGACGCTGCGCGAACTGGCCGCGCTGCGCGCGGAGGTGGACGCGCTGCGCGAGCACGGCAGGGCCGACGCGATCCGGGCCAGGGCCGAGCTGGAGTCGGTGCGCAGGGAGGGCGACGCGCTGCACCGCAAGCTGCGCAGCGCCCTCAGCGACGTCAAGCGGGCCGAGGCCGCGCAGCGCAGACTCCACGCGGAGGTGGAGGAGTTGCGGGCCGCCGCCGCCCACGACAAGGCCGCAGCCGACGCCGAGGCGCGCCGGCTGCGTACCCGGCTCGCGGAGGCCGAGGCCGTCATCGAGACCGGGCGCAAGGCCGCCCGCGAGGGGCGCAGCATCGAGGACGTACGGCTGCGCCTGCTGCTCGACACGGTGCTCGACGCGGCGTCCGGGCTGCGCCGCGAACTCGCCCTGCCGCCGCGGGACACCATGGCGGTACGCCCCGCGGACACCGTGGACGCGGTGGCGCCCGGTACGTTCAGCGCCCGCGACATCGCCACCCGCGCGCTGTCCGAGACCGATCCGGCGCTGCTCGACCAGCTGCTCGCGCTGCCGCAGGCGCATCTGGTGGTCGACGGCTACAACGTGACCAAGACCGGTTATCCGGCCATGCCGTTGGAGAAGCAGCGGCTGCGGCTGCTGGGCGGCCTCGCGGCGCTCGCCGCGCAGAGCGGCGCCGAGGTGACGTGCGTCTTCGACGGCGCCGACCTGGACATGCCGGTGCTGCTCGCGCCGCCGCGCGGGGTGCGGGTGCTGTTCAGCAAGGCCGGTGAGACCGCCGACGAACTGATCAGGCGGCTGGTGCGGGCCGAACCGCCCGGCCGGCAGATCGTGGTGGTCTCCGCCGACCGCGAGGTGGCCGACGGGGTCGCCAAGGCCGGTGCCCGCCCGGTCGCCTCGACGCTGCTGCTGCGCCGGCTCGCGCGGGTCTGACGCCGGGCCGGATCGCGGGGCCGACGCGCGGGCCGGGTGGCCCGGCTCACCCGCAGGACCGAACCCGCCTGCCCCGGCAACTGCTTTTCCGGCCGTTCGAAGGCTCCAGGCTCTCACTAGTGCACCAGTGCGCACTCTGCGTCGAATGCTCATCACTGCGCGTATGAAGCATGTAAAGAAAACGCTAACCGGTCGAGATTTTGCCTTCAAGGATTTGAACCGATCACAGAAAGGTCACTAGGGTCAGGCCTCGAACCTCCGCGCAGTCGATCATCCAATCCGGGTGGCGCGTCGGGGGCCGCCCGCCAGTCGTCAACCGGTAGGCGGCTGAAGGAAGAAGGAGCTCGCCTTCGTGGCGTCCCACCGTCGTCCCAAGCCGGCAAGCCGCACGCGCGTGACCGTGCTCACCGCGACCGCCGCAGCAGCGGTCGCCCTCTCCGCCCAGGCGGCCAGCGCCGCCCCCGCGAAGCCCAGCAAGCCCACCTCGGTCAAGGACGCCAAGGCCCAGGTGGACACGCTGTACTCGCAGGCCGAGCAGGCCACAGAGAAGTACAACGGGGCCAACGAGAAGCTCAAGTCCCTGCAGACCGAGACCAGCACCTTGCAGGACCAGGTGGCGCGGCAGCAGGAGCACCTCAACACGCTGCGCGACAGCCTCGGCACGATCGCGGCCTCGCAGTACCGCGGCGGCGGAATCGACCCGTCGCTCCAGCTCTTCCTGTCCTCCAACCCGGACAGCTACCTGGACCAGGCCACCGCGCTCGACCAGATCAGCTCGCTCCAGAGCAGCGCCCTGCAGCAACTCCAGGACGCCAAGCGGACCCTGGACCAGGAGCGCGCCGAGGCCACCGCCAAGCTCGCCGAACTCCAGGCCACCAGGACCGAGCTGGGCCAGCGCAAGAACGAGGCCAAGACCAAGCTGGCCCAGGCGCAGGCGATCCTCAACTCGCTCACCGCGGCGCAGCGCCAGCAGCTGGCCAACGACGACGCCCGCGCGAACCGCTCCACCGACCGCGTGGACCTCGGCGACGCCAAGCCTGCCACCGCCCGCGCCGCTTCGGCCTTCGCCTACGCCCAGGGCAAGCTCGGCAAGTCGTACGTCTACGGCGCCTCGGGCCCCAACACCTTCGACTGCTCGGGCCTGACCTCCTGGGCCTACCGCCAAGCCGGGGTCACCATACCCAGGACCGCGGAGGAGCAGGCGAGCGCCGGTACCCGGATCTACTCCGAGTCCAAGCTCTCGGTCGGCGACCTGGTCATCTTCTACGGCGACTACCACCACGTCGGCTTCTACGCCGGCAACGGCATGGTGCTGCACGCCCCCAAGCCCGGCGCGGTCGTCCGCTACGAGTCGATCGGCAACATGCCCTTCCAGTTCGGCGTCCGCATCTGACGTCCCGTCGCGGGAGAGTACGGCGTTCGGGTGGTGCCTGATCCCGTCCGGCGCCCGGTGTCGGCCCGGTGACCTGCGGCTGAGCCCCCGACCGGTCAGACGTACGGGTGACGGCGTCTTTGTACGGTGAGTGCCCGGCTGGCTACTGTCGGCTGCTGTGGCATCCCATCGACGCGCACCGCAGCTTGGCCTGGCCGTCCGTACCACCCGGGTCACCGTGCTGTCCGCGGCGGCCGCGGCCACCACGGCACTGTCCGGCGGCACCGCCCAGATCGCGGCGGCGGACCCCTCGGCCGCCGCGGGCCAGGACACCGGGACCCGGCTCGACCGGCTCTACCAGCAGGCCGAGCAGGCCACCGAGAAATACGACGCCGCCCAGGAGCGCGCCAAGCAGTTGCGCGCCGACCTCGCCACACTCCAGGACCGGGCGGCGCGGGGCCAGCAGCGGGTCAACGAACTGCGCGGTGAACTCGGTGTGCTGGCCGCCGAGCAATACCGCGGCGGCGCCCTCGACCCGTCACTCGCGCTGCTGCTCTCCGACAACCCCCAGGACTCCCTGGACCGCGCCGCCGCCCTGGACCGGCTGGGCTCCCGGCAGGCCGGGCAGCTGCGCGAACTCCAGGACGCGGAAAGGACGCTGAGCGGGCAGCGCACCCAGGCGGCGGGCAAGCTCGCCGAGCTGGGCCAGACCAGCGCGGAGCTGCGGCAGCGCAAGGCCGCGGTGCAGCACGCGCTCGCCACCGCCCAGCACCTGCTGCACACCCTGCCCGCCGGCTGGCAGGCCGGCTTCGTGCCCGGCATGGGCGACCGCGCCTCCCGCGACCGCGCCCTGCTGCCCGGCCTCGCCGACCTGCCCGCCGCCTCGGCCCGCGCCGCCCTCGCGGTCGCCGCCGCCCGCCAGGCCCTCGGCTCGCCCTACGTCTGGGGGGCGTCGGGCCCGCACTCCTTCGACTGCTCGGGCCTGATGCAGTACGCCTACGGCCGCGCGGGCGTGGCACTGCCGCGGACGTCCCAGCAGCAGATGAACGCCGGCCGCCGCGTCCCCCTCGGCCAGGCCCGCCCCGGCGACCTGATCATCTACCGCGGCGACGCCAGCCACGTCGCCATGTACGTCGGCGGCGGCCGGGTCATCCACGCCCCCTACCCGGGGGCCCGGGTCCGCTACGACCCGGTGGGCATGATGCCGATCACGGCGGTGACCCGGCCGTAGGCGCCGGCGGCGGCGTACGCGGTCCTGGCGCCGCTCCTGGCGCCCTCCCCGCCGTGGGCGGGCGTGCGGTGACCGGGGGGCGGGGTCGGGCCGTACGATCGGCCCCATGACCGCGGTGCACCCACGACGCTCGACGGCCGGCGCCGTGTCCGCCCTTCTCGTCCTGCTCGGGCTGCTCGCCGGGCCGACCGGCTGCGGGGGAGCCGCGCACAAGCCCGCGCGGCCCGCTGCCGACCCCGCCGTGCAGCAGCTGCTCGACCGGCGCGCGGCAGCGGTGCGGCAACACGACCAGCAGGCCTTCCTCGCCGGGGTCGACCCGCACGCCACCCGCTTCCAGGCCGCCCAGCGGCGGGTGTTCGGCAACCTCGCGCAGGTGCCGCTCGCCGACTGGTCCTACCGCCTGGTCCGCACCGACGCCTTCCCGCTCCCGCCGATGGCCGGCACCGGCGGCACCCGCAGGACCGCCGCCGAGGTCCAGCTGCGCTACCGGCTCAGCGGCTACGACGCCGAGCCGGTGGTCTCCACCTCCTACCTGACCCTCACCCAGCGCGCCGGGCACTGGTACGTCGCCGCCGACGACGACGGGGCGTCCGCCGGCCACCGCAGCGCCGTACAGCTGTGGGACCAGGGCAAGGTGACCGCGGTGCACGGCACGCACAGCCTGGTGCTGGGCCTGGGCGACACCAAGACGCTGCGCGGCTACGCGGCCGACGCCGACCGGGCGGTGCCGCAGGTGCAGCATGCCTGGGGCACCGCCGGCTGGCCCGGCACCGTCGTCATCGAGGCGCCGCGCACCCTCGACCAGCTCGGCGCGCTGCTGGCCGCGGACCCCGACGACTACAAGGGCATCGCCGCGGTCACCACCGGAGAGCTGGGCGGCAGCGCGCAGGCCCCCGCCGACCGGGTGATCGTCAACCCGGCCGCCTTCGGCGAGCTGTCCGCCTTCGGGCGGCAGGCGGTGCTCACCCACGAGACCACCCATGTCGCCACCCGGCTGGCCACCACCGCGCACACCCCGCTGTGGCTCTCCGAGGGCTTCGCCGACTGGGTCGCCTACCGCGAGTCCGGCCGCACCGCCCCGGAGATCGCCCCGGAGCTGGCCCAGGACGTCACGGCGGGCCACATCCCCGCGGCCCTGCCCACCGCCGCGGACTTCCGCCCCACCTCCACCGACCTGGCCCAGGCCTACGAGGGCGGCTGGCTCGCCGACCGCCTGGTCGCCGACGAGTGGTCCCCCGACCAGCTGACGGCCCTCTACCGCGCGGCCGGCACCGGCGCGACCCTGGACTCGGTGCTGCGCACCCACCTGCACCTGTCCCTGACCGACTTCACCGCGCGATGGCGCACCTACGTACAGCAGGAGCTGGGATGACAGGGCGGCCCGAGGACGCGCCGGAGGACGGCGGGGCGGCGCCTGGCGGCGACCTCACGCCCGAGCGGACCGGCGGGGCGCGGTCGGCCGGGCGGCCCGAGGGCACACGGGGCGGTGACGCGGCGGCGCCTGGCGGCGGCGACTTCACGCCCGAGCACATTGCGCGGGCGCGGGAATTGCGGCGGGGGGTCTGGCCCGTCGCGCTGGCCGGGCGGGCGGCAGGGCTCGCGCTGCTGCTCGCGCTCGGCCTGACGTCCGCGGGCGCCGGGCTGGTCACGGCCTTCGGCGGTGCGTGGGCCGCACGGGTTGCCGCAGCGGCCGTCGGCCTCGTCCTGCTGCCCCAGCTCCTGTCGCTGCCCTTCGCGGCCCGCAGCCGGGTCGTACGGGCCCGCTTCGGCCTGGTGACCCAGGGCTGGGGCGGCTGGGCGGTTGACGTGCTGCGCGGCCTGCTCATCTCGCTGCCGCTGGTCGCGGGCGCCCTCTTCGCCGTCTACGCCCTGGCCGGCGTCACCCGCTGGTGGTGGGCCTGGGCCGCGCTCGGGGCCGCCGCTCTCACCGTCGTCCTGTCCTGGGTGGCGCCCGTGCTCTTCGAGCCGCTCTTCAACCGCTTCGCGCCGATGGCCGCAGGGCCGCTGCGCGACGCCCTGCTCGCGCTGGCCGCCCGCGACGGCGTCACCGTACGGGACGTCCTGGTCGCCGACGCGTCGCGGCGCACCACAGCCCTCAACGCGTACGTCTCCGGCTTCGGCAGGACCCGGCGCATCGTCGTCTACGACACGCTGCTGAGCACGGCGGAACCGCGGGAGGTGGAACTCGTGGTCGCGCACGAACTCGGGCACGTCGTGCATCGCGACGTCGCCCGCGGGACCGCGCTCGGGGCGGTGGGCGCGGCCGCGGGGGTGTGCGTGCTGGCGGCGGTCGTCAGCTGGGGGCCGCTGCTCGACCTGGCCGGCGCCGACCGTTTCGCCGACCCGCGGTCGGCGTGGCTGCTGGCCGCGGTCGCCGCGGTCGGCGGGGCGCTCGGCGGGCCGCTGGGCTGCGCGATCAGCCGGCGGGTGGAGCGCCGGGCCGACCGCCACGCGCTTGCCCTTACGGGGGACCCGGCCGAGTTCATCGCCATGCAGCGGCGGCTCACTGTCGCCAACGTCGGTGAGCCGGCGCCGCCGCGGGTCCTCCACGTGCTCTTCGGCACCCATCCGACTCCCGCCGAGCGCATAGCCCTGGCCCGAGCCACTCGCTGACCCCGCGGGGGTTCCGTGCGGCGTGCCCGCGCGATTGCCCGCGGTCTTGCGGTGGCCCGCGGCCCTGGGGTGGGGTGCCACTTGCGGTGGCCTGTCGCGCGTGCGGTGCGTCGTGGCTTGTCGCGCAGTTCCTCGCGCCCCTGGGGTGGTTGCCACTTGCGATGGCCTGTTGCCTTTCCCCGCGTCGTGGTTGCGCGTGCAGTTCCCCGCCCCCCTGGGGGGTTGCCACTTGCGGTGGCGTTGCACCTTGCGGTGCGTCGTGGTTGCGCGCGCAGTTCCCCGCGCCCCCAGGTGGGTGCCTCTTGCGGTGGCCTGTCGCGCGTGCGGTGCGTCGTGGCTTGTCGCGCAGTTCCCCGCGCCCCTGGGGTGGTGGTCGTCCGCCCTCGTACGACGGTGCGTTGTGGCTTGTCGCGCGGTTCCCCGCGTCCCTGAAAAGCTTGCTTGCCCTTGGCGGCAGGGGGCGAGCCCGGAAGGGGCGCGGGGAACCACGTGGCAAGCCACGGCGGACGGGCACTGTGAACGCCAGCGCGAGGGGCAACCCCTTACCGGACACGGCGGCGCAGGCGGTGAGTACGCACCCTGAGGGGGAACCCCCTCAGGCGTGCGGGGAATTGTGCGGGTCGCCACGGGGACGGGAAAGGCCGCGGGCCACCGCACGGCCAGGGTCGAGGGGGGCCGCGGCGGCGAGCCGGATGCGGTGGAAGGCCAGAACGGCGGCGGCAGCCAGGAGGGCGTTGCGGGTGAGGACAAGGGCGACGCCCAGCAGGTCACTGCGGACGACGTCCGGGAAGAACACCGGGAATTCCAGCGTCGTGAGCACCGCCGCCGGCAGCAGCAGGAGCACCGCCCCCCGCACCGCACTCTCCCGCACGGTCAGGCAGACCGCACCGACTCCGATCAGCCACACCAGATACTGCGGGCTGATCACCCGGCTCGTGGCGGTGAAGACGAGGACCGCCGCGAACCCGGCGTCGTAAGGCGTCGCCGCCGTGAAGACCCGCGCCCGCAGCCGCCAGAGCAGCAGCCGGCACAGGGCCAGCACGCTCAGCGCGAGCGCCGCCGCGCTGACCAGCCGCACGTACGGGCCGAGGAATTCCACCGAGCCGTAGTGGAGCGCGGTACGGCCCCGCCAGCCGGCGTGCCTGGCCAGGTGGAGGACCACCCCGCCGAGCGACTCGACCTCGGTGCCGCGGTCGCGCTGGAAGGTGAGGAAGGAGAAGGCCCCCGGCATGGTGGCGCAGAAGAGCAGCGACCCGCCGCCCACGGCCGCGCCGGCCGACAGCCAGGCGCGGCGGGTGCCGCGTCCTGGCCGCGTGCCGATCAGCAGCAGCAGCGGCCACACCTTGATGAGCGCGCCGGCCCCGGCCAGCAGCCCGCCGAGGGCCGGGCGGCGGCGCAGCGCCAGCAGCGCGGCGACGCCGACCGCGGTGGCCATGATGTCGTAGCGGGCGTAGACGATCGGCCCGAGCAGCGGGATGCCGGCCACCCACACCCATACGCCGTCGAGCCGCCAGGAGTCGCGCGCGGCGTCGCGCAGCAGCGCGGTGAGGACGGCAGCGTCGGCGAGGAAGGCCAGCCAGAAGAAGGCCGCGGGATAGCGGAGGAAGGGCACCGCGCCCGGCGCGACCAGGACGGCCGCCGCGCCGGGCGGATATTGCCAGGTCACGTCGTGCGCGGGGAAGGAGCCGTGGCGCAGCGTCGGATACCAGCGCCGGTAGACCCCGGACACGTCGTGGACGACGCCCTGGCCGGGGAAGTGGACGAGTTCGAAGACGAAGACCAGCAGGGCCGCCCGGCTGAGGGCCCACCCGGCGACCACCAGGACCCGGCCGCTCACATGCGGATATGTCACGTCTTGCATCTTGCGGCCCGCGGCGCCCCGCTGGCGGGAGGGACGCGCGCAGCGGGCGGCGGCGCCGGAGTAATCTCGGCGGCGATGGATAAGACCTTGATCGTCACCAATGACTTCCCGCCGCGCCAGGGCGGCATCCAGTCCTTCGTGCACAGCATGGCCCTGCGCCTGGACCCGGACCGGGTCGTCGTCTACGCCTCGACGTGGAAGGACGGCACGGAAGTGGCGCGGTTCGACGCCGCGCAGCCCTTCCCGGTGGTCAGGGACCGTACGAAGATGCTGCTGCCGACGCCGAGGGTGACGCGGACCGCGGCCCGGCTGCTGCGGCAGCACGGCTGCTCGTCGGTGTGGTTCGGGGCGGCGGCCCCGCTGGGCCTGATGGCGCCCGAGCTGCGCAAGGCGGGCGCGCTGCGGCTGGTCGGCACCACGCACGGCCACGAGGCGGCCTGGGCGCAGCTGCCCGCGAGCCGCCAGTTGCTGCGCAGGATCGGCGAGGTCACCGACACCCTGACGTATCTGGGTGACTACACCCGTTCCCGTATCGCCCCGGCGCTGACCGGGCCGGCCGCGGCCCGTATGGTCCAACTGCCGCCCGGCGTCGACGAGAAGACCTTCCACCCCGGTTCCGGCGGCGCCGTCGTCAGGGCCAGGCTCGGCCTCGCGGACCGCCCGGTCGTGGTGTGCGTGTCGCGGCTGGTGCCGCGCAAGGGCCAGGACACGCTGATCCTGGCGATGCCGCGGATCCTGCGGGAGAAGCCCGACACGGCGCTGCTGATCGTCGGCGGCGGCCCGTACCGCAGGGAGCTGGAGGCGCTCGCCGAGCGCACCGGAGTCGCGGGGGCGGTGCGCTTCACCGGGCCGGTGCCCGCGGCCGAACTGCCCGCGCACTTCGGCGCGGGCGACGTCTTCGCGATGCCGTGCAGGACCCGCCGCGGCGGCCTGGACGTCGAGGGCCTCGGCATCGTCTACCTGGAGGCGTCGGCCACCGGTCTGCCGGTCGTCGCGGGCGACTCCGGCGGCGCCCCCGACGCGGTGCTGGACGGCGAGACCGGCTGGGTCGTACGCGGCGGCTCGCCCGAGCAGTCCGCGGACCGCATCCTGACCCTGCTCCGCGACCCCGACCTGCGCCGCCGGATGGGCGAGCGCGGCCGGACCTGGGTCGAGGAGTCCTGGCGCTGGGACCTGCTGGCCGGGCGGCTGCGCGGCCTGCTCTGACGCCCGCCCCCGCCGGCCGGTTCCGGGCCGCCGGGTCACGGGCGCCGGCCGGCTCGTGGGATACGGCCGGCGGCGGTCAGGCCGTCGGGATACGGAGCGCGGCCAGCACCGGCAGGTGGTCGGTGGCCGCGTGCAGGTCGGCGTGGGTGACGCCGGGGACCGAGTGCGGCACCCCGCAGCCCAGCACCTCGACCGGCTTGGTCGTGAAGACCGCGTCGATCCGCTGGAAGGGCGCCCGCACATTGGTGACCTCGCCGCCCCAGGGGGCGACGGCGAAGCCGTCCTGGAGGTGGTCGGCGATACGGGCGAAGCCGGGGCGGTCGGGCGGCTCGTTGAAGTCGCCGCCGACCACCACGTTCGCCACGCCCATCGCGGCCACCCGGTCCAGCAGCAGCCCGGCCTGGTCGTAGCGCTCGGCCGGGCTGAGGCTGAGATGGGTGCTGATCACGCCGAGCCGGGCGCCACCGATCCGCAGGACGGCGGTGGCGAACCCGCGCTGGTGCAACGGTGGATGGTGCGGCAGCAGCACGTCCTCGGTGCGTTCGACATGCGCACGCAGCGAGGACAGGACCATTGGCCCTGCCGCGGTGGCGCCACCGGTCACATGGACCAGGCCGGTGGCGTGGGCGAGGCGGGCCGCGGCCTTACGCCATCGGAAGAACCGCGGCGCCTCTTGGACCAGGACGAGGTCGGGGGCGCAGGCACGGATCACCCGGGCCAGCGCCGCCGTATCGTCCCGCATGGAGCGGATGTTGTAACTGAGCACGCGGACGACCGCCGAGCCCGGCTCGGTGGTGGAACCCGGCAGATCCTCCACGGTCATCTCTCAGCCCTGTCGTGCCAGGTCGGCAGCGCCGACCAGCCCCGCCTTGCCGCCGAGCCTGGCGGCGAGCACCTGGGCGTGCGGCCGCCACTCCCCGCCGATCAGCCAGCGCCGGAAGGACTTGCGGATCGGGTCGAGGACGAGTTCGCCCTCGTCCGACACGCCGCCGCCGACGATGAAGGCGGACGGGTCGAAGAGGGACGCCAGATCGGCGAGCCCCGCACCGGCCCAGCGGGCCAGTTCGCGGAAGGAGTCCACGGCGACCGGGTCGCCCTGCCGGGCGGCGGCGCTGATGTGCCGCCCCTCGATGCCTTCCACGGTCCCGTCGCCCAGCGCGAGCAGCGTCTCCGCGTTCTCCGGGGTGGCGTTGGCCCGCTGCTTGGCGTAGCGGACCAGGGCGCGCCCGGAGGCGTACTGCTCCCAGCAGCCCTGGCTGCCGCAGCCGCACAGCAGCCCGTCGGGCACCACGCGGATGTGGCCGAATTCGGCGGCGACGCCGAACCTGCCGCGGCGCAGCTTGTTGCCGATGATGATGCCGCCCCCGAGCCCGGTGCCGAGCGTGATGCAGATCACATCCGAGTGACCCTGCCCGGCACCGAAGCGGTACTCTCCCCAGGCCGCCGCGTTCGCGTCGTTCTCCACGACGACAGGCAGCCCGACGCGCTGCTCGACCTTGTCCTTGAGTGCCTCGTGCCGCCAGTTGATATTGGGCGCGAACAGCACGGTGGCACGCTTGTCGTCGACGTAGCCGGCGGCGCCGATGCCGACGGCCTCGATCGTGTGACCGGTGCTGACCTGGCGCACCGCTTCCACGATCGCGTCCACAACGCCTTCGGGAGTCGGCGGCGTCGGCACCTTGACGGTCTCAAGAATCGAGCCTTCCTCGTCGACCACTCCGGCCGCGATTTTGGTGCCGCCGATGTCGACGCCGATGGTGAGTCCCATGTGTCCCTCAGTTTTCGGTCGATCCCCGCTAAGAGAACCGTACCGGAGAGGGGGTCAGTCGAGGTCGATGTGTTCAGCGGTTGAACGCGAGGAGCCGTCGCCCGAGGTCCAGCGGGATTCCGCTCCTGCCACTGCGGACCGGTATGCCGCCAGCAATTCGGCCCCGGCGGCGGTCAGGTGGTCGAAGACGTCGGGATTCCGCTCCTTGATGGGTTCGACAACGGAACGCACCTGGGAGAGGACGCCCTGCGCGGCCAGTTGCACCGCGGGGTTGCGCAGCGCGCCCAGCCGGTCACCCACAGCGTCGCCGACCGCCTCGGCGAAGCGCCGCAACTCCTCGGCGGCGCTGCCCTGGCCCGACTGCTCGCGCCGCCTGGCGTGCTCTGCTGCGATGTCCTCGGCGCTGGCCTTCGCCCAGGCGTCGGCGTCGGGACGGTCGGTGGCTTCGCTCATGATCGGCTCCAAACGGGGCGCTGCTGTCGGGTACGCCGGCTCCTTCGACGGTACCTGAACGGTCGGCGCCGAGGGCCGGTCAGCGCGGCCAGAGTCCGGGATCGGGGGTGAAGCGCACCCGCAGCGCGCCCTCGCGCAGCGCGGCCCCGTCCACCGCGCAGCGCCGCAGCGCCGAGGGCAGCGGCAGGATCCGCCGGAAACCCCCCGCGTCCACGACGAGTTCATCGCCGCGCCGCACCAGGTCGAGCCCGTCCTTGGTGGCCCCGGGCAGCGGCAGCGACCACAGGAAGTACCCCTGGTCCCCGAGCCGGTCCTCCACCGTCCAGGGGTCACCGCCGGCCGCCGCGGCGGCCTCGTGCGGCACCGCGAGCGCCTCCTCGGGCAGCCGTGGCTCCCGCCCCAGGTGCGGCAGTTCGTACAGGGCCGTGCCGTCCGCCGCGCAGACCTCGGCCAGCGCCTTGAGGTGGTCCTGCTGGATCCCGGACAGGCCGCCGAGGAAGGGGTCGGCCGTGCCGGTCGGCAGCAGCCGGTTGGCGACGACCGCCGCCGGTCCCAGGCCGTGCAGCGCGAGCCCGGTCCGCGCGGTGCGCAGCACGCCGGCCCCGTGGGTGCCGGGTTCCACCACGACCGCCACCGAGGTGCCCGGGTCCTCCACCACCGCCTGGACGGCGGCCAGTTCGCGGTCGGCGCGGGCCGCCGCCTCGTACGCCCACTCGGTGGGCATCGGCACCCCGGCCAGCTGGGCGAGCACCGGCCGCAGCGCGCGGGCCGCCTGCCGGTCGGCGGGCAGCAACCGCGCCAGATAGCGCCGCAGTTGGCCCGGCAGGGCGAGCAGCGCCACCGCCTCGCGCACCGGCGGCAGATCGACGACGGCCAGCTCCCACGTACCGTCGTGGGCCGCGCGCATCGCCCGCAGCAGCGCCAGCGCCTCCGCGCCGGGCAGCGGCGTCAGCTCCTCCGGGTCCAGCGGCGCGGCGCCCAGCAGCGTCAGCAGGGTGCCGCCGCGGCTCTGCAGGTCGAGCAGCGCGTCCTCGAAGGCGGCGCCCGGGTCGACGGAGGCGACGCCGAGCCCGGGGACGGCGCCGGCCAGTGCGGCGGCGGCGTCCCGGTCGAAGGTCAGCAGCAGCGTACGGGTGCCGGCCCGGGCCGCCGCGGCGGCCGTGGCGGCGGCGACCGCCGTACGGCCGGCGCCGCCGGAGCCGGTGAACAGCAGGGTGCGCGCGCGGGCCGCCGGCATCAGCCCGCGGTCTCGGCGTCGGCCTCGCCCGCGACGCCGCCCGGCGCCGCCTCGACCCGCTTCTTCAGCCCGGCGAGCGCCCGGTCGATGATGACCTTCTCGGCCTTTCGCTTGATCATGCCGAGCATCGGGATCTTGACGTCCACGGTGAGCTGGTAGGTGACCTCGGTGCGCCGGCCGCCGTCCAGCGCGGCGAGCGCGTAGGAGCCGTCGAGCGTGCGCAGCATCTGGGACTTCACCAGCGACCAGCGCACCTCGTCGGCGCTGATCCAGGTGTACGCCAGGGTGTGGTCGTCCTTGATCGCGCCGGCGTCGAGCAGCAGCCGCACCTGCTGGGCGCGGCCCTCGGCGTCGCGGGAGAGCACTTCGGCCTCCTTGACCTCGCCGGTCCACTCCGGGTAGCGGTCGAAGTCGGCGATGACGCCCATGACGGCGTCTGGGGCCGCCTCGACCGTGATGCTCGACCGTGTGTGTTCCGCCATCGCCGTGGGCCTCCGGACTACTGGTGCAGGATGCTGCTGGGAGTGTGCTGAGAGGCTATCGCGCCCAGGTCGCAGGCCCGTCATCATGCCGGGTCCGGTCTGCCGCCCGCCTCACCACTCCAGCACCCACGGGGTGCGGGTGTGGTTGAAGTGGCCGACGTTGACGCACTCGGTACGGCCGATCCTGGTACGGGCGACCAGCGGCTGGTGGACATGGCCGAAGAGGGCGTACTTCGGCTGCGCGCCGCGGATCGCGTCGAGCAGCGCCTCGCTGCCGCGCTCGAAGCGGCGGGCGGTGGTGTCGTAGCACAGCTCGGGAATGGCCGGCGGGATGTGCGAGCACAGCACGTCCACCGGTCCGAGGGCCGCGACCTTGGCCGCGTAGTCCTCGTCGCTGATCTCGTAGGGCGTCCGCATCGCGGTGCGCAGGCCGCCGCCGACGAAGCCGAAGGTCCGGCCGCCGATCTCCGCGGTGGCGCCGTCCAGCACGGTGGTGCCGGGCCCCGCGTACTCCGGCCACAGCGCGGGGACGTCGACGTTGCCGTAGGTCGCGTAGGTCGGGGTGGGGAAGACGGCGAAGAGTTCGGCGTACTGCCTGCGTACCGCGCTCTCGATCGCGCGCCGCCGGTCGAGCCCCGACCACAGCTCCGCGTCGAGCCTGCGGGCGTCGTCGAAGCGGCGGGCGGTGCGCAGCTCGACCATCCGGTCGGCGTTCTCGACGCCGAAGAGGTCGGGGAAGATGCCCCGCGAGTGGTCGGCGTAGTCCAGGAAGAGCACCAGGTCGCCCAGACAGACCAGTGCGTCGGCACCCTGTCCTGCCCGGGCCAGCGCCTCGGTCGCACCATGGACGTCGCTCACCACATGCACCCGCATGCCGTCACTTTATAGCGCCGTACGCGGGGTGTTCCGCTGGCGGGGCACCTGTGGATCCGGCACCGTCTGGTCTACTCTTCCGGGCATCGGTGCCCCCGCTGCGCCCGATGTGTGATGCTTAAAACATCTGTGGTGCCCCTCTACCGCCGGAGCATTACCGATGGGTAACGTCCAGCCCGTCCATCACCTTCCCTCCGGGTGCGCCGTGGCACCGATGAGGAGCAGCCGCCTTGCGTGAGTTCAGCCTTCCGGCCCTGTACGAGGTCCCCGCCGACGGCAATCTGACGGATCTGATCCGACGCAACGCCGCCCAGCACCCGGACACCGCGGTCATCGGCCGCAAGGACGCCGCCGGGCACTGGGAGGACATCACCGCGACCCGCTTCCTCGCCGAGGTCCGGGCCGCGGCCCGCGGGCTGATCGCCGAGGGCGTGCAGCCCGGCGACCGCGTCGCGCTGATGTCCAGGACCCGCTACGAGTGGACGCTGCTGGACTTCGCGGTCTGGAGCGCGGGCGCGGTCACCGTGCCGGTCTACGAGACGTCCTCGGCCTCCCAGCTCGAATGGATCCTCGCCGACTCCGGCGCGGTCGCGGTGGTGGTGGAGTCCGACCCGCACGAGCGGTCCGTGGAATCCGTGCGCGAGCGGCTGCCGCAGCTCAAGCACGTCTGGCGGATCGACACCGGCGCGGTCGACGCACTCGTCGCGGCCGGCGGCGACATCTCCGACGCGGTGCTGGACGAGCGCGGGGCCGCCGCGAACGCCGACTCGCCCGCGACCATCGTCTACACCTCGGGCACCACCGGCCGCCCCAAGGGCTGCGTGCTCAGCCACCGCGGCTTCTTCGCCGAGTGCGGCAATGTGCTGGAACGCCTCGCCCCGCTCTTCCGCACCGGCGAGTCCTCGGTGCTGCTCTTCCTGCCGCTGGCACACGTCCTCGGGCGGCTGATCGAGGTCGGCTGTGTGATGGCGCCGGTCCGGCTCGGCCATGTCGCCGACATCAAGCGCCTCACCGACGACCTCCAGGAGTTCCGGCCCACCCTGATCCTCGGGGTGCCGCGGGTCTTCGAGAAGGTCTACAACACCGCCAGGGCCACCGCGCAGGCCGGCGGCAAGGGGAGGATCTTCGACCGGGCCGCCGCCACCGCCGTCGACTACAGCCGCGCCCTCGACACCCCGGCCGGCCCCCCGATGCGGCTGCGGCTGGCCCACAAGGTCTTCGACCGGCTCGTCTACGCCAGGCTGCGGGCGGTGCTCGGCGGCCGGGCCACCCACGCCATCTCCGGCGGCGCCCCGCTCGGCGAACGCCTCGGCCACTTCTACCGCGGTATCGGCTTCACCGTCCTGGAGGGCTACGGCCTCACCGAGTCCTGCGGGGCCACCGCCTTCAACCCCTGGGACCGGCCCAAGATCGGCACGGTGGGCCAGCCGCTGCCCGGCTCCACGATCCGGATCGCCGACGACGGCGAGGTCCTGCTCTACGGCGAGCACCTCTTCACCGGCTACTGGAACAACGAGACGGCCACCGCCGAGGCCATGGCCGACGGCTGGTTCCACACCGGCGACGTCGGCGCGCTGGACGAAGAGGGCTATCTGTCCATCACCGGCCGCAAGAAGGAGATCATCGTCACCGCCGGCGGCAAGAACGTCGCCCCCGCGGTGATCGAGGACCGGATCAGGGCCGACGCGCTGATCGCCGAGTGCATGGTCGTCGGCGACGCCCGCCCCTTCGTGGCCGCGCTGATCACCCTGGACGAGGAATTCCTGCCCCAATGGGCCGCCCAGCACGGCAAGTCCGGCCGTACGGTGGCGGACCTGGCCGCCGACCCCGACCTGCTGGCCGCCGTCCAGCACGCGGTGGACGAGGGCAACGCGGCGGTCTCGCAGGCCGAGTCGGTGCGCAAGTTCCGTATCCTGCCTGCGCAGTTCACCGAGGAGTCCGGCCTGCTGACGCCGTCGCTCAAGCTCAAGCGCGGCGTCGTCCTCACCCGGTTCGCGGCCGACGTCGAGGCGCTGTACACCCGCTGAGCCGGGGCGCCGGACACCCGCCGAGCCCAGGCGCGGAATCCGCCGAGCGGCGCCCCTCGCCGGCGCGGCCCAGCCGTCAGACGACCGCGCCGCCGCCCGGCAGATCGTCGTCGTCCTCGCCGGTCCGCATCCGCGCCACCAGCGTGGCGAAGCCGCCGAGGAAGCCGCCGACGCCCAGCGTGGTGGCCCACCAGGTCAGTTCGATCTGGAGCAGGACGAAGGCGAGTAGCAGCAGCGGCCCGCCGAGCACCGCGACCCAGGCGAACTTGGTGGTCACGTCCGCGTCCGGCAGCGGCGGCGGCTCGGGCGGCACGTAATGCCCGTCCTCGTCGTCCTCGGCCGGTTCGTAGTCCCGCGGCCCGCGGATCACGGGGTGGATCACGATCGTGCGGTCGGCGGGCGGCGGCGCCGTGTTCACCGCGGCCGGGCCGGGCGGCTCCGGGTCGTCCCTGGGCGGCGGGACGTTCTCCGCCTCGGGCCACGCGGCGGCCGCCCCCGGTTCCGGGTCGACGTCGTAGCCGGCGATCAGTGCGGCCCACACCGCGTCCTCGTCCAGGGGCGGGCGGGGCGGCTCCTCCTCGTGCGGGGCGGTGCCCTCGTCCTCGCGGTCAGCCACCGGCCGTGCCCCCCTCAACCGCGGTGCCCGACGTGCCCGCACCGGCCGACAGCCGCTCGATGAAGGCGTACGACTCCGTGAAGATCCGCTCCGCGTCATGGTCGAGCGTGGCCACGTGGAAGCTGCGCTCCAGCACCTTCTCCGTCACGTCCGTGGACGAGATCGAGCCCAGCACCACCGCGGAATTCGACGGGTGCACCACATGGTCGACCCGGCTGTGCAGCAGCAGCACCGGCTGGGTGACCTGCGGCAGCGACGCCCGCACCACCGGCCAGAACCTGGCCAGCGAATGCACCGCGTGCAGCGGCGTACGGTCGTAGCCGACCTCGGCGCCGCCCTCCAGCGCGACGTCGCTGGCGATGCCCGCCACCGACGGCACCAGGTGGCGCACCACCGACACCGCCTTGAGCTTGGCGCTGTCGGCCTTCACCGACGGATTGACCAGGACGAGGCCGCTGATCCGCGCGCCGTGCCTGGCGGCCAGCCGCAGCGCGAGGGTGCCGCCCATCGACAGGCCGCCCACGAAGACCTGCGAGCAGCGGCCGGCCAGCTCGCCCAGCGCCCGGTCCACTTCGGCGTACCAGTCCTGCCAGCCGGTCACCTGCATGTCCTGCCAGCGGGTGCCGTGCCCCGGCAGCAGGGGCAGGGACACGGTCAGCCCGCGCTCCGCCAGATACTCGCCCCATGGGCGCAGGGACTGCGGTGAACCGGTGAAACCGTGGCAGAGCAGCACGCCGATCTCGCCGCCGTCATGGCGGTACGGTTCGGCTCCGGGCATGAGCGGCACCGTGGGTCTCCTGTTCGAGGGCGTGAAACCGCGTACGCGGGTACACGAGGTACACGGAGGTCGGACGTTCAGCGTACGCGGCTGCGATACCAAGCGGTAAGCCCTGTCGGGACCAGCCGGAGCCGCCCGGTGGCGTTAAGGTCGGTGCTTCGGCTACAGGAGGTCCGAGGTTGTTCTACGGCGCGATGAAGATCGCCATCGGCTCGCCCCTCAAGGCGGCCTTCCGACCCTGGGTCGAAGGCCTTGAGCACATCCCGCACGACGGGCCCGCGATCCTCGCGAGCAACCATCTGTCCTTCTCGGACTCCTTCTTCCTGCCCGCGGTGCTCGACCGCAAGGTCACCTTCATCGCGAAGGAGGAATACTTCACGTCGCCGGGCGTCAAGGGGAAGCTGACCGCCGCCTTCTTCAAGGGCGTCGGGCAGCTTCCGGTCGACCGGTCCGGTGCCCGCGGCGCGGGCGAGGCCGCGGTCAAGAGCGGGGTCGCCGTGCTGGCGCGCGGCGAGCTGTTCGGGATCTACCCCGAGGGCACGCGTTCGCCCGACGGCCGCCTCTACCGGGGCAAGCCGGGCGGCCTCGCGCGGGTCGCCCTCGCCAGCGGTGCGCCGGTGATCCCGGTCGCGATGATCGACACGGAGAAGGTGCAGCCGGTCGGCAAGGTGATGCCGAAGCTTTCGGTACGGCCGGGGATCAGGATCGGCAAGCCGCTCGACTTCTCCCGCTACGACGGGATGGAGGGCGACCGCTTCATCCTGCGGTCGATTACGGATGAGGTCATGTACGAGATCATGAAGCTCTCCGGGCAGGAGTACGTGGACATCTACGCGACCGCCGCGAAGCGGCTGCTCGCCGCGGAGTCCAAGCCACCGGTGGCGCCGTAGCCTTCCCGGCTTCCCCGCCGTGAGGGGGTCCCCTTCGGCGGGGGGCGCCCTTCCGCTGGGCGCGGGGCCGTGCGGTGTCCCTTCGGCGGGGGCGGTGCCGCTGCGTAAGGCGGCGCCTCACAGGGGCGCGGGGAACTGCGCGGCCGGCGCACCACCCACGCGCGGGTCGTCACCGGGCCGGAGGGGCAGATCGGTTCTCTCCGGACCACCGGCCCCCGGGTGGTTGCTCGCGCAGTTCCTCGCGCCCCTTCGGGGCACGTTCCCGCCGTGCGGGCGGCTCGGGCCCCTGCGGGGTGACCTGTTGGGGAGGGGGCCGGGCTAGGG
>NZ_JAJSYW010000101.1:0-23718 GCF_036815005.1 Streptomyces sp. IBSBF 2435
CGCCCCGACCGGCCCCCCGCCGCACCGGCTGGGGAGAGCGGGGCCCGGCCGGGCGACGGCGGGGTGACGGTCTTGCCGCCGCCGCCCGCGGACTTCGTCGGGCGGGGGCGGGAGCTGGCCGAACTGCTGGCCGACATCGACAGGGCCGGGCTCGGCGGCGCCGGGCGGACCGCCGCCCGGGTGCTGCTGGTGGCCGGGCGGCCGGGCACCGGGCGGACCGCGCTGGCGCTGCGGCTCGCCGCCGACGTGGTGGCGCGCTACCCCGACGGCCGGTATTTCGTCCGGCTGACCAGCGCGGAGGGCACGCCGGTACCGGTCGAGCAGGTCGCCCGCGGGCTGCTGCGGGCGCTGGGCGGCGGCGCCGCGGACCTGCGCGAGGCGATGGCCGGGCGGCGGCTGCTGCTGGTCCTGGACGACGTGGTGCAGGCCGCGCAACTGGCCGCGCTGCTGCCCGAGGCCGCGGACAGCCTGGTCGTGGCCACCTCGGGCGGTCCGCTGTCCGGCGTCCCCGACGTGCGTCCCTGCACCCTCGGCGGGCTCGACACCCCGTCCGCCGTACGGCTGCTGGCCGCGACGATCGGCGACACCCGGGTCGGCTGCGACCCGCGCGGCGCCGAGACCCTGGTCCAGGAACTCGCCGGCCACCCCACCGCGCTGCGGCTGACCGCCGCCTGGCTCGCCGGCCGCCCCGGCGCCTCGTTCGCCGACGCCTTCACGCGCCTGCGCGAGATCCCCGCGGCGCCTTTCACGCCCCCCGCCGGGGCCTCGGAACCGCGCCCCGCGCCCCCGGCGGGCGAGCTGGTGCGGGCCTTCCGGCTCGCCTACGACTCGCTGCCCGCCGCCGCTGCCCGGCTGCTCCGGCTGCTCGTGCTGGCGCCCGCGGGGGCGGTGGACGCGCAGGGGGCCTCCGCGCTGGCCGGCTGCGCGGTGGACGCGGCGCGCGGGACGCTGGACGACTTCGTGCGCGGCGGGCTGCTCGCGGGCGCGGCGCCGCAGTACCGGGTGCCGGGGTGCCTGGAGCCGATGCTGGCCGCGCTGCTCGCCGGGGCCGAGCGCCCCGAGGAGGTGCGGCTGGCCCGGGCGAGGATGCTGGAGCGGACCGTACGGCTGCTGCTGTCCTGCCGGGCGGCGCTGGCCGGCGAGCCGCTCGATGAGGGCATGCCGGCCCTGCTGCGGTTCGACACCGCCAGCGCGGCGGCCGGCTGGCTGGAGACCCGGCTGCCCGCGCTGCTGGCCGCCGTCCGTTCCGCGGTGGCCGACGGCGAGCTGGACACCCTCGCCCGCCGCCTGGTGGCCGCCCTGGTCCGGGCGCTGGCCGCCTTCCCCGGCGGCGACGCGATGGCCGCCGAGCGCTACGAGCTGCACTCCCTGGTGCTGGACGTCGCCGAGCGCCGCGGGCTGCTGCGCGAACAGGCCGCCGCCCTGATCAACCTCGGCGACCTGGACGCGGGCGCGGGCCGCACCGACCGCGCGCTGGACCGCTACCGGCTGGCCCTGGGCGCGGCCCGCGCCTGCGACGACCGGCAGGCCGAGGGCCGGGTCCTGGAGGCGCTGGGCGGCACGTACATGGAGCGGCACGACCCCGGGCGGGCCTTCGACTGGTACGGCCGCGCCCTCTCCCTGCGCCAGGCCGGCGGCGAACTCGCCGACCAGGCCAGGCTGCACGGCAGGATCGGCGCCCTGCTGACGTACACCGGCCAGTACGGGCCCGCGCTGCGCGAGTGGCGGACGGCGGCCGGCTTGAGCAAACGGCTCGGCGACCTGCCCTCCCAGGCCCGCGCGCTGGCCGAGGCGGCCCGGGTCCAGGAGTTCGCCGGCCGCCCCGAGGACGCCGTACGCAGCTGCCGCGACGCGCTGTACTGGGCACGGCAGGCGGCGGACCGCAGGCTGGAGGCGGCGCTGCTGCTGCGGTTCGCCGACCTGCTCGACCGGCTGGGCGATCCGGAGGGCGCGCGATTGCAGCGGGAGAGCGCGAAAAGCCTGGGCAGCCGGGGTGCGCAGACCGGTTGAATTCCCCTGGCCGTGACGTCACGGCAATGCGCCGGTGACCGTTCCATGCTGGGTGGAATCCGTTGTCAGCCTACGAAACTGTCAATGCTCCGGTGAGAACCAGCCACTTTGTAAGGCTGGACAGCAGCTCTTCCTTCACTAGACTGGGCAATCGCCGCGCACAACGCGGTCAGGTCCGATGTGTCATGCCAATTCGCGGCATGTCAGGACATTCCTGCCGGTTATCCCTCAGTGCAAGGACCGTGATCGACGTGAAGGTGGGCATCCCCCGCGAGGTCAAGAACAACGAGTTCCGCGTGGCCATCACCCCGGCCGGCGTGCACGAACTCGTACGAGGCGGACACCAGGTCGTCGTCGAGGAGGGCGCGGGCCACGGCTCGTCGATCCCCGACGCGGAGTACGTGGCGGCCGGTGCGGCCATCCTCGGCACCGCCGACGCGGTGTGGGCCGCCGCCGACCTGCTGCTCAAGGTCAAGGAGCCGGTCGCCGAGGAATACCACCGGCTGCGCAAGGGCCAGACCCTCTTCACCTATCTGCACCTCGCGGCCTCCCGTGCGTGCACCGACGCGCTGCTGGAGTCCGGCACCACCGCCATCGCGTACGAGACGGTCGAGACCGCCGACCGCCGGCTGCCGCTGCTCGCCCCCATGTCCGAGGTGGCCGGCCGGCTCGCCCCGCAGGTCGGCGCCTACCACCTGATGCGCTCGGCCGGCGGTCGCGGCGTCCTGCCCGGCGGGGTGCCGGGCGTGCGGTCCGGGCGGGCCGTGGTCATCGGCGCCGGCGTCTCCGGCTGGCACGCCACCACCATCGCGCTCGGCCTCGGCTTCCACGTCACGCTGCTCGACAAGGACGTCAACAAGCTCCGTGAGGCCGACAAGGTGTTCGGCAACCGGGTGCAGACCATCGCGTCCAACGCCCTCGCGCTCGAACAGGCCGTGCTGGACGCCGACCTGGTCGTCGGCGCGGTACTCATCCCGGGCGCCAAGGCGCCCAAGCTCGTCACCAACGAGCTGGTGTCGCGCATGAAGCCCGGCTCTGTGCTAGTCGACATCGCCATCGACCAGGGCGGCTGCTTCGAGGACTCCCGGCCCACCACGCACGCGGAACCGACCTTCACCGTCCACGAGTCGGTCTTCTACTGCGTCGCCAACATGCCGGGCGCGGTGCCCAACACCTCGACGTACGCGCTGACCAACGCCACCCTGCCCTACGTCGTCGAACTCGCCGGCCGCGGCTGGCGCGAGGCGCTGCACCGCGACCCGGCGCTCGCCCTCGGCCTCAACACCCACGAGGGACAGGTCGTTTACGGTCCGGTCGCGGACGCGCACGGGCTCGCTGCGGTCGAACTGCGCTCACTGCTGGGCTGATAGCGACACGCCGTGTCACGGCCGTGTCAACACTGCACCTCCGGCCGGGTCTTGCGGCGACAGGACCCGGCCGTTCATCTGCTTACGCCCTTGACAGCCGGATGTTCGGTTGCCGACACATCGCGCCGTGTCCGGCGGATTGTGTTGCTGTGAACCACCGACACGCCATAGAGTCGCGAATCGTCGGCTGTAGTCACGCCGACCTGTCTAGAAGTTTCCTGGTCACCAAGGAGGTAAGACGACTTGTGAATGAGTCGACATTTGCTCCCGGGGGTGGTCAACCAGGAATGACCGTCGGTTCCGTCGCGGTCCGCACCTTCGAGTCCCGCCGGGCCGAGACGACGACCGCGGAGATGCAAGCCGCTCACGCCATGGCGCCATACAACGACGACCACGATCTGCAGGACGGTCAGTTCTACGACCCCGACGCGGAGTACGAGCCGGATCCGGAGTACGCCGCGACCCTCGCCCCTGACGCTGCCCGCCAGCGCCGCGAACGCGTCGGCCCCACCGGCCGGCCGCTGCCCTACTTCCCGATCCCCAACCCGCTCACCGACCACGGCCCGGCGAAGATCGTCGCGATGTGCAACCAGAAGGGCGGGGTCGGCAAGACCACCTCGACCATCAATCTGGGCGCCGCGCTGGCCGAATACGGCCGCCGGGTGCTGCTGGTCGACTTCGATCCGCAGGGCGCGCTGTCCGTCGGACTCGGCGTCAACCCGATGGAACTCGACATCACCGTCTACAACCTGCTGATGGAACGCGGGCTCGCGGCGGACGAGGTCCTGCTCAAGACCGCGGTGCCGGGGATGGACCTGCTGCCGAGCAACATCGACCTGTCGGCCGCGGAAGTGCAGTTGGTCAGCGAGGTGGCAAGGGAATCGACTCTGCAGCGCGCCCTCAAGCCGCTGATGGCCGACTACGACTACATCGTGATCGACTGCCAGCCCTCGCTGGGCCTGCTCACCGTCAACGCGCTCACCGCGGCGCACTCGGTGATCGTGCCGCTGGAATGCGAGTTCTTCGCGCTGCGCGGGGTCGCGCTGCTCACCGAGACCATCGAGAAGGTCCGCGAGCGGCTCAACCCCGAACTCGAACTCGACGGCATCCTCGCCACCATGTACGACTCGCGGACCGTGCACAGCCGCGAGGTGCTGGCCCGGGTGGTCGAGGCCTTCGACGAGCACGTCTTCCACACCGTGATCGGCCGGACCGTGCGCTTCCCGGAGACCACCGTGGCCGGCGAGCCGATCACCACCTACGCCTCCAACTCCGTCGGCGCCGCCGCCTATCGCCAACTCGCCAGGGAGGTGCTCGCCCGGTGCCACGCCGAGTGACCCTGCCGGGCGCCGACGAGCTGTTCCGGACCACCGGAGGTGCGGCGCTCCAGGCCCCGCAGCCCCGGCAGCAGCCGCAGCAGCACGTCAACGGCGCGGAGCCGCGCGAGCCGCAGGGCGACACGCGGCTGCGGCCCGGCCAGGAAACCGGCCAGGACGGCGAGGCGGCGGAGGGCGGGCGGGACATGGCCGGGGACGACCAGAACCGCGGCGGCAAGGACCAGGGCACCACCGCGGAGCACAGCGGCCGGGACATCGCACCGGGCCGCCGGCCGATGGGCGCGGCCGCCGCCAACGGCACCGGCACGGTCAACGGCGCCGCCTCCGGGCCGCCGCACGTACCGGTCCAGCAGCCGTACGCCCCGGCCGCCGCGGCGCACCACCCGGTGCCGCCGCCGGTCACCGCGCAGCCGCCGCAGGCCGCGCAGCCCCAGCAGGGGGCCCGCCGCAAGGCGCCCCGGCAGAACCGCCGCCCCAGCGGGCGCGAGCGGCACGACGAGAAGATCACCGTCTATGTGTCCGCCGAGGAGCTGATGGACCTGGAGCACGCCCGGCTGGTGCTGCGCGGCGAACACGGCCTGGCCATCGACCGCGGCCGGATCGTCCGCGAGGCGGTGGCGGTGGTGCTCGCCGACCTGGAGTCGCGCGGCGACGCAAGCATTCTCGTCCGCAGACTGCGCGGACGCTGAGCCGCCGCGGAAGCAGTCCCGGGGGGAGATAGCCTGCGATTCCCGCCCCCGCACCCTGGACCGCGATGCCGACCACCACGACCGACGACTCCGACCGCCCGCGCCGCCGCCTCGGCCGCGGCGCCTCGGCCTGGTCGGACCCGCCGGACGCGGCGGCGGAGGCCGCCGGGCCCCCGGTCGAGGCGCCCCCTCCCGAGGCCGCTCCCGAATCCCCGGTCGCGGCGCCCGCTCCCGAGCCCCCGGCCGGGGCACCGCCCGAGCCGCAGGCCGCCCCGGAGCCCGTGGCGGACGCGGCCCCCGCGGACGTACCGTCCGACGACGCGGCGCGTGCGGCACCGGCGGACGTACCGCGGGACGCACCGGCCGGCGCAGCGCTCGGCGTGCCCGCCGGGGAGGAAGCCGCCGACGAGCGGTTCACCGTGCGGCTGGCCAACTTCGAGGGGCCGTTCGACCTGCTGCTCCAGCTGATCTCCAAGCACAAGATGGACGTCACCGAGGTCGCGCTGTCCAAGGTCACCCATGAGTTCATGGCCCACCTGCAAGCCATGGGGCCCGACTGGGACCTCGACCAGACCACCGAGTTCCTGGTGGTCGCCGCCACCCTGCTCGACCTCAAGGCGGCCCGGCTGCTGCCCGCCGCCGAGGTCGAGGACGAGGCGGACCTCGCGCTGCTGGAGGCCCGCGACCTGCTCTTCGCCCGGCTGCTGCAATACCGGGCCTACAAGCGGATCGCAGCGATCTTCGCCGACCGCCTGGAGCGGGAGGCGCTGCGCCACCCGCGTACCGTGGGCCTGGAACCGCAGCACGCGGAACTGCTGCCCGAGGTCGTGCTGAGCATCGGCCCCGAGCGGTTCGCGCGGCTCGCGGTGAAGGCGATGCAGCCCAGGCCGCGGCCCCAGGTGTACGTGGACCACATCCACGCCCCCCTGGTCAGCGTGCGCGAGCAGGCCGAACGGGTCATCGCGCTGCTGAGGGAGCGGGGCACGGCCAGCTTCGGCGACCTCACCGCGGACGCGCCCGACACGCTCACCGTGGTGGCGCGCTTCCTGGCGCTGCTGGAGCTGTACCGGGAGAAGGCGGTCGCACTGGACCAGGAGGAGGCGCTCGGCCCCCTCCAGGTCCGCTGGACCGGCGGCGAGCAGCCGCCGGACGCCCCGCTGGTGACCGACGAATTCGACCAGGAGGCCGCGGCCGAGCCCGCCCGGGGCCCGAACGGAGAGCAACGATGACCGACGTGGCGGATCTCACCGCGGGACTCGAACTGCCCGAGCAGAAGGCCCCGCCGACCGGACTGCTCAGCGCGGCTGTCGCGGGACTGGCGCTGAAACCGGCGCTCGAAGCGGTACTGATGGTGGTCGACGAACCGGCCACCGAGGAACAGCTCGCGAAGGTGCTGGAGCGCCCGCGCAGGACCGTCCGCAAGGCGCTGCGCGAGCTGTCCGACGACTACACCCGCGAGGGCAGGGGCTTCGACCTGCGGCTTGTCGCCGGCGGCTGGCGCTTCTACACCCGGCCCGACTTCGCGCCCGCCGTGGAGAAATTCGTCCTCGACGGCCAGCACGCCCGCCTCACCCAGGCCGCGCTGGAGACGCTCGCGGTCGTCGCCTACCGCCAGCCGGTCAGCCGGTCGCGGGTCTCCGCGGTGCGCGGCGTCAACTGCGACGGCGTCATGCGGACGCTGCTGCAGCGAGGTCTGGTGGTCGAAGGTGGGACGGAAGCCGAGACAGGTGCGATCCTGTACAGGACGACGAACTACTTCCTGGAACGCATGGGCCTGCGCAGCCTTGACGAGCTGCCCGAGCTCGCCCCGTTCCTGCCGGAGGCGGACGCGGTCGAGGCGGAGTCCCAGGAGGGGCTGCCGTCGTTCGATCCGGATGCGCCGGACGAGACATCGACCATTGCGAATACGGAAACTTGATGCGAAGCAGCGACAGGAACAGCGGCGGCGACCGTAACCCGAGGGGCGGCTCCGACCGGCGCGGGAGCGGCGGCGCGGACCGCAGAGGCGGCGGCTCCGACCGCGGCGCGGGGTCCGGCAGGCGCGGCGACGCGCCCAGGCGCGGGGACGCGCCGGGGCGGGCCGACGGCCCCCCGCAGCGCCCCAGCAAGCCGCGCCCCGAGGAGCGCCGCTACGACGTCGGCAGCACCGGCCAGTCCGGTGCGAACAAGCCCGGCGGCATGCCGCGCACCAAGCCCGGCAGCAACAAGCCGACCGGGAACCGCGGCCGCGGCCCGGCGCCCTCCCCGGCCAGGCCGCGCGAGCTGGAAGCGCAGATCGAGGAGCGCAACCGGGCGCGGCACAGCAAGCCCAAGCTGAACCTCCCCAAGACCTTCCCCGGCGCCGAGCAGGAGGGCGAGCGGCTGCAGAAGGTGCTGGCGCGGGCGGGCATGGGCTCCCGGCGGGCCTGCGAGGAGCTGATCGAGCAGCACCGCGTCGAGGTCAACGGGCGGATCGTCACCGAGCAGGGCCTGCGGGTCGACACCGACCACGACGAGGTCAAGGTCGACGGGCTGACCGTGGCCACCCAGTCGTATCTGTTCTTCGCGCTGAACAAACCCGCCGGGGTCGTCTCCACCATGGAGGACCCCGACGGGCGGCAGTGCCTCGGCGACTACGTGACCAACCGGGAGACCCGGCTCTTCCACGTCGGCCGGCTCGACACCGAGACCGAGGGCCTGATCCTGCTCACCAACCACGGCGAGCTGGCCCACCGGCTGACCCACCCCCGCTACGGCGTGCAGAAGACCTACCTCGCCGCGATCCAGGGCCCGCTGCCCCGCGACCTGGGCAAGCAGCTCAAGAACGGCATCGAGCTGGAGGACGGCTGGGCCAGGGCCGACCACTTCCGGATCGTGCAGAACACCGGGAAGAACTACCTGGTCGAGGTCACCCTGCACGAGGGCCGCAAGCACATCGTGCGGCGGATGCTCGCCGAGGCAGGCTTCCCGGTCGACAAGCTGGTCCGCACCAGCTTCGGCCCGATCCCGCTGGGCGACCAGAAGTCCGGATGGCTGCGCCGGCTGACCAACACCGAGGTCGGCATGCTGATGCACGAGGTCGATCTGTAGGTCAGCCAGGTAAGCGGTCGGCGGTCCCGGCCCCCGCGGCACCGCCGGCGGGGGCCGCCGCCTCCGTCCCCGCCGCTCTTGCCTCCGCCGCCTGAGCCGACGCCCGGCGGACGCGTATCAGGAAGTCCTCCACCCGGGCCCGGTCCGGCTCCTCGGGCAGCGGGGTACGGGCCAGGGCCGCGTCCGTCTCGTCGTGCAGGGTCCGCATCCAGCCGCGCACCCGCTCCCAGCCGACCTCGCCCCTGCGCACCTCCAGCAGGGCGTCCCGCTGGTCGCCGACGTCGATGCTGAGGGTGCCGGTACGCAGCAGGTCGCGGCAGCTGGTCAGCAGCCGCAGCAGGTGCATGGCGTGCTTCCAGCGCGGCTCGCCGTGGTTGCGGATGTCCGCCTCAAGCCGGCCGAGCTGCTGGGCGGCGTAACCGCGGAAGCTCGCGTCGGCCCTGCGGGACAGGAACGCTCCCCTGAGGTCCAGCAACTCCCGCCCGGTGGCGTCGAGATGCTCGACCAGCGGCGAGTGCAGGCACTCCAGCAGACTGGGGTTGGCGCGCAGCGCGAGCGAGCAGAAGCGCTCGATCTCCCAGGAGAATTCCTCGTCGCGCGGCCCGCTGACATGCGTCGGCGGTTTGTCGAACCGCCAGAAGAGCGGCGCCGGGGCCACGTAGACCCCGCGCAGGTCGGTGTCGCTGCTCTCGGTGGCGAGACCGAACGCCCGCGAGCCCATGACACACGCGTAGACCGTGTGCTTGCGGACGAGATCGTGCCCCAGAGATTCGTGCATGGCGGCGATTATCGTCACCTCGTCCGCCCGCCCGCCGGGGATTTGCTGCTTCGGACGGTGACCAGGGGGTTTACGGTGAGTACGGGACGCCTGGGGCCGCCACCCGGCGGCGGTGTCTCGCCCTGCGGTCCCGGATCCCGCCGTATGCCCGCCCTGGCTACGCTGGTCGGCGAGGCCGAGTCCGTACGCAGCCGCTCGGCGCCCCGCCGCCCCCCCCGCAAGGACACCGCCACGTGAGAACCGCACTCGTCATCGGCGCAGGACTCGTCGGTACGTCGGCCGCGCTCGCGCTGACCGCCCGCGGTGTCGACGTCCGGCTCAGCGACCACGACGACTCCGCCGCCAGGACCGCGGCGGCCCTCGGCGCGGGCAGCGCCGCACCGTCGGACGACACCGCCGACCTGGTGATCGTCGCCGTACCGCCGGCGCATGTCGCGGCCACGCTCGCCGACGCGATGACCCGCGGCCTGGGCCGCGGCTACCTCGATGTGGCCAGCGTCAAGGGCGGTCCGTACCGGGACCTCGAAGCGCTCGGCTGCGACCTGTCCGGCTACATCGGCACCCACCCGATGGCGGGCCGCGAGCGCTCGGGGCCGCTGGCCGCCAGCGCCGACCTCTTCGAGGGCCGGCCCTGGGTCCTCACCCCGACCCCGGCCACCGACACCGATGTGCTCAACCTCGCGCTGGAACTCGTCGCGCTGTGCGGGGCCGTCCCCGTGGTCATGGACGCCGGCGCCCACGACCGGGCCGTCGCGCTGGTCTCGCACACCCCGCAGCTGATCTCCAGCATGGTCGCCGCCCGGCTCGAACACGCCGAGGA
This sequence comes from Streptomyces sp. IBSBF 2435, assembly GCF_036815005.1. Classification (NCBI taxonomy): domain Bacteria; kingdom Bacillati; phylum Actinomycetota; class Actinomycetes; order Kitasatosporales; family Streptomycetaceae; genus Streptomyces; species Streptomyces sp. IBSBF 2435. The sequence goes on from NZ_JAJSYW010000101.1 coordinate 10,071, forward strand.
CAGCACGGTACGGCTGTGCGGGCAGGGCATCCTCGACGTGACCCGGATCGCCGGGTCGGAGCCGGCGATGTGGATGGACATCCTCGCCGCGAACCCCGGCCCGGTCGCCGACGTCCTCGCCGACCTCGCCGCCGACCTCGACCGCACGGTCGAGGCGCTGCGGGCGCTGCAGAGCGCCGACGACGACAAGCGCAGCGGGGGTGCCGCCGGCATCGAGGACATACTGCGCCGCGGCAAGGCCGGACGCGCCAAGGTCCCCGGCAAGCACGGGGCCGCACCGAAGGCGTACGAGGTCGTCGCCGTCCTCATCGGCGACCAGCCGGGCGAGCTGGCCAGGCTCTTCGCCGACGCAGGCGCCGCCGGGGTGAACATCGAGGACGTCCGCATCGAGCACAGCACCGCCCAGCAGGCCGGCCTCGTCCACCTCTTCGTCGAGCCGCGCTCGGTCAACGTGCTCACCGCCGCCCTGCGCGAGCGCGCCTGGTCGCTGCGGCCGTGACCGGTGTCACCGGCCCGACCGCCGTGTCCGCGCCGGGACGGACGGCCGCGGGCGGACCGGCGGACCGGGGGCACCCGATTGGCCGGTAATCTAGGCGGGATGGCCCGGCGCCCAGCCGGGCGGCACGAGGAAGGCCTTCCGCTGTGGACAACCCGGTGATCGTCGCCATCGACGGCCCCTCCGGCACAGGCAAGTCCAGCACCTCCAAGGCGGTCGCCGTCACGCTCGGACTCAGCTACCTGGACACCGGCGCGCAGTACCGGGCCATCACCTGGTGGATGCTGGCCAACGGCGTCGACATCAACGACCCGGCGGCCGTCGCGGACACCGCGGGCAAGCCGGCCATCGTGTCCGGGACCGACCCCCGCAACCCGCAGATCAGCGTCGACGGTGTGGACGTGACCGTGCCGATCCGCTCCCAGGAGGTCACCGCGGCGGTCAGCGCGGTCAGCGCCGTCCCCGAGGTCCGCACCCGCATGGTGGAATTCCAGCGTGCCGCTGCCGCCGCCGCGGCCGTCGGCATAGTGGTCGAGGGCCGGGACATCGGCACCACCGTCCTGCCCGACGCGACAGCCAAGATCTTCCTCACCGCCTCCGCGGAGGTCCGCGCCGCCCGCCGCAGCACCGAGCTGAAGGGCGCGGTGAGCGTCGCCGCCACCCAGGAGGCGCTGACCAGGCGGGACGCCGCCGACTCCGGCCGCAAGACCTCGCCGCTCGCCAAGGCCGCCGACGCGATCGAGGTCGACACCTCGGAGCTGACCCTCGACCAGGTCGTGGACCGCGTCGTGGCCCTGGTCGAGGAGAAGCGGGCGACCGTCAGGTGACCACCGAGCACCACCAGGAGACCGCAGCGCTGCCCAGCCCGCGCGGCGCGTCCGTCGCCCGCGGCATCGGCATCGGCCTGATGAACGGCCTGTGGCGCCCCCGCGTCCTCGGCGCCTGGCGCATCCCCGCGCACGGCCCGCTGATCCTGGCCGGCAACCACGCGCACAACATCGACGGACCGATGCTGATCGGCACCTCGCCGCGCCCGGTGCACTTCCTGGTGAAGAAGGAGGCCTTCGTCGGGCCGCTCGACCCGTTCCTGCGGGCGATCGGCCAGATCGAGGTCGACCGGGCGAGCGCCGACCGCACCGCGATCGCCCACGCGCTCGGCGTGCTGGCGCACGGGGGTGTGCTCGGCATATTCCCCGAGGGCACCCGTGGCGGCGCCGAGTTCGCCCAGCTGCGCGCCGGGCTCGCGTACTTCGCGCTGCGCTCGGGCGCGCCCATCGTGCCGGTCGCGGTGCTGGGCAGCGCCCGCCAGGGCCGGCTGGTGTCCGCGCTGCCGCCGCTGCGCAGCAGGATCGACATCGTCTACGGCGAGCCCTTCGCGGCCGGCGACGGGAGCGGGCGGCGCACCCGCGGCGCACTGGATGCCGCCACCTTGCGCATCCAGGACCGGCTGACCGCACACATGGCCGAGGCCCGGCGAGCCACCGGCCGCTGAACCACCGCCGCTGCACCACACTGGCTGATGCCACATGGTGCCGCGCGCACCACTGTTGACCGACGGAGAGACCAATGGACCAGCACGACCAGCACGGCGAGACCGGCGCGCTCGGCGACGCCGAATACGCCGAGTTCATGGAGCTCGCCGCCGAGGAGGGCTTCGACCTCGAAGAGGTCGCCGGCGACCTCGCGGAGGCGGGCCACGGCCCGCTGCCGGTGCTCGCCGTCGTCGGGCGCCCGAATGTCGGCAAGTCGACCCTGGTCAACCGGATCATCGGCCGCCGCGAGGCGGTCGTCGAGGACAAGCCGGGCGTCACCCGCGACCGCGTCACGTATGAGGCGAACTGGAACGGCCGCCGCTTCAAGATCGTCGACACCGGCGGCTGGGAGCAGGACGTCCTGGGCATCGACGCCTCGGTCGCGGCGCAGGCCGAGTTCGCCATCGAGGCCTCGGACGCGGTGGTCTTCGTGGTCGACGCCACGGTCGGCGCCACCGACACCGACGAAGCCGTCGTCAAGCTGCTGCGCCGGGCCGGCAAGCCGGTCGTCCTGGCGGCCAACAAGGTCGACGGCCCCTCGGCCGAGGCGGACGCCGCCGCGCTGTGGAATCTGGGCCTCGGCGAACCCTTCCCGGTCTCCTCGCTGCACGGCCGCGGCACCGGCGACCTGCTGGACGCCATCCTCGACGTGCTGCCCGAGGCGCCCGCGATGACGTACGGCGATGTGATCGGCGGCCCCCGCCGGATCGCGCTGATCGGCCGGCCCAACGTCGGCAAGTCGTCCATGCTGAACAAGATCGCCGGCGAGGACCGGGTGGTCGTCAACGAGATCGCCGGCACCACCCGCGACCCGGTGGACGAGCTGATCCAGCTCGGCGGCATCACCTGGAAGTTCATCGACACCGCAGGCATCCGCCGCCGGGTCCACCTGACCGAGGGCGCCGACTACTACGCCTCGCTGCGTACCGCCGCCGCCCTGGAGAAGGCCGAGGTCGCGGTGATCCTGGTCGACGTCGCCGAGACGCTGGCCGAGCAGGACACCCGGATCATCTCGATGGCCGTCGAGGCGGGCCGGGCGGTCGTCATCGCCTACAACAAGTGGGACCTGCTGGACGAGGAGCGCCGCTACTACCTGGAGCGCGAGATCGAGCGGGACCTCGTCCAGGTGCAGTGGGCGCCGCGGGTCAACGTCTCGGCCCGCACCGGGCGGCACATGGAGAAGCTGGTCCCCGCGATCGAGACCGCGCTCGCGGGCTGGGAGACCCGGGTGCCGACCGGCCGGCTCAACGCCTTCCTCGGCGAGATCGTCGCCTCCCACCCGCACCCGGTACGCGGCGGCAAGCAGCCCCGCATCCTGTTCGGGACCCAGGCGGGCACCAAGCCGCCGCGCTTCGTGCTCTTCGCCTCGGGCTTCCTGGAGGCCGGCTACCGGCGCTTCATCGAGCGCCGGCTGCGCGAGGAGTTCGGCTTCGCCGGGACCCCGATCCAGGTGTCGGTCCGGGTCCGCGAGAAGCGCGGCCGCAAGAAGTAGCCCCGCGGGCCGCCCGGGCGCCGCTCAGCGCTCGTGCATCCGGTTGTCCGGGCGGCCCGGCGGCAGCGCCGCCGGGCCGTTCCCCCGGTGCCGCCCGGCCGAGGTGGGCGGGAAGTCCGGCTGCCACGACGAGAAGCTGTTGAACTGCAGCGACTCCTCGCCGGTGCGGTCGCCCGGCAGCGTACGGAAGAGCCGGCGGTATTCGCTGTAGAGGGCGTCGTAGATCGGCGTGGCCGAGCCACCGCTCCCGGACGCGTCCTGCGCGCTGCGCATCGGCGGGATGTACCGCTGGAAGGGGGACCGGGAGGAGGCGTCAAAGGTCTGCACGTATTTGCCAACGACCCGCATTCCCGCAGGTTGCGGGCCGCCCGGCTGAACTTCTCTCCCCGTGCCCGCCAACCCGGCCCCGCATGCCGGGCCCCCTCCGGCAGAGGGGCGCCCTTCCGCTGGCACGGGCTGCCTGAGGGTGCGCATCCCCCGGGTGCGGGGGTTCTGGGGGTTCCCCTTCGGCAGAGGGTGCCCTTCCGCTGCCGCGGGCTTGGGGTGCCGCTTCGGTGAGGGGGTGCCCTGCAGGGGCGCGGGGAACGGCGCGCTCAGCCCCCACCGGCGCGCGGGTCGTCACCGACCCAAAGGGTCTCCTCGGTCCGCTCCGGACCACCGGCCGGTGGCGGGTCGCGCGCGCAGTTCCCCGCGCCCCTGGGGTGGCCACCCCTACCGAAGGGGAACCGCCAGAACCCCCGCACCCGGGGGAAGGGCACCCCTTTACGCGGAGGCACCGCAGAAGCCCCGCGCCCGGGAAGGCGTTACGTGCCGGCCAGGGGCATGGTCGCCCCGACCAGCTGCCCCCTCGCGCAGGCCTTGGCGAGAGCATCCCGCATGAGGTCCTCCCGAGGCTGGCGCCCGATCGCGCCGGCCGGCCCCGCGTAGACGTACACCGAATTCGTGCGGCTCACAGCCGCCCGCCACCCGTCGCTGACCTGGAGCGGCTGATGCGCCTGCCACCACGCGGCGGCGGGCGCGCCGCCGGACGCCGGCTGGAGCACCGCGTGCAGCTTGCCCATCGCGAGCAGCACCGACCAGCCCGCCAGCGCCGACGGCGGCACCTCCAGGTCGAGCTGCGGCATGAAGCCCTGCTCGATGAGCAGCGGCAGGAAGTCGTCGCCGCCACCGGCCGCGCCGACCCGGGCGACCGGCCCGGTCGGCTCGATCACCAGCGCGGGGCGCAGCGCCTCCTCGACGATGATCAGCCCGCAGGTGATGCCGAGCACCGCCTGCCGCGGGGCGGCCCCGGCGGGAGCCGCGGGGGCCGACGCCTGGGTGGGGAACGGCGCCGCCACCAGCTCGTCGTCGTCACCCGAGATGCTCCGCACCGCGCCCTGCAACTGCTCCTCCGAGACCGGCACGACCTGCGAGGGGATGCAGGCGGCGTGCGCGAACGCCAGCACCGCGGTCTCGTCGCCGACGAAGAGCACGGTGCTCGTCCGCTCCTGACCGGTGTCCCCGGGGGTGCGGCAGGACGTGCAGTCGTACGTGCCCGGGGCGTTGTCGCCGGCGAGGAGCCGCTGGGTCTCCTCCTCGCCGATCTCGGCTCGTACCTCGTCGCTCACGTCGAGCAGGGGCGCCACGGGAGTCTCCTTGGTCCGTTTGGCCGGGCCTGTCCCGGCGCACTGTGACAACGGCCGGTCTGCGCCGGGAGTAACGGTTTGCCGCATCGCGGGTTCGCCGTCCCCGGGCCGGGGGAGAGGGGTCGGCCGAACGGGTGCGGTGCGGCGCGGGCACGGGCGTGCCGTCCCCGAACGCGGCCGAGTCTGTGCTTAGCGTGTGCCGATGAGCGAGAAATCGTTTTATCGTCATAGTCCGCGACGGCATCGCACCGCCGTCCTCACCGGTCTCGGTACCGCGGCCCTGCTGCCGCTGCTGGCCCAGACCGCTGAGGCAGCACAGACGCCACCCGCGAGCCCGGCGCCCGCCCACGCGGCGCCCGCCACTCCCGCGGAGCGGCCCGCAGGGGCGACGGCAGGGACAGTGGAGCGGCTCCGCTCCGTCTGGGACGACATCGCGATGTGCGAGAGCAGCGGCGACTGGCACATCAACACCGGCAACACCTTCTACGGCGGGCTGCAGTTCTGGCAGCCGACCTGGGTGCTCTTCGGCGGCCTGGAGTACGCCGGACGCGCCGACCTCGCCACCCCCGCGCAGCAGATCGCCGTCGCCGAGGCCGTACTGCGGGTCCAGGGCTGGAGCGCCTGGCCGGTGTGCGCCAAGCGGCTCGGGCTGAGCGGCCGTACGCACATCGTGCACACCGTGCAGCCCGGCGAGACCCTGTCCGCCATCGCCGACGACTACGGCGTGCCGGGCGGCTGGCCGCAGCTGTACGAGCTGAACAGGGCGGCGGTCGGCGCCGACCCCGACGAGCTGTCCGCCGGCCTGGTCCTCACCGTCAACTGACCCTTTCGGCGCCCTTCAACCGGCCGCGCGGAGCGTACGTCCCCCCCGTCAGGGCCGCGGCGCGGACCCGTACGAGCCGCGCCGCAGGCCCGGTGCCGGCCGGGTACGCCGCGCCGCGGGCGGCCCGCGGGGCGGCGGCCGGAAAGGTCCGCGCCGGAGCGGGCGGCAGCTGACGGTCCGGCGGATTCGCAATGCACCGGGTATACCGGCCACCGGTGGCGGCGGGCATTACCGGGGAGTTGTGTGCAAGTTGTGCGCACAGGAAATTCATTGGCCCGAGGGTATTCACCTGTGACGTGGTGCGGAGAAAAGCACGATCCGTGACACGCCCCCGGAGACCATGGGCGTATGCCCTCCCGGCGGCCTACGGTGGCAGGCATGGCGCCTTCACAGCACCCCGACCAGCAGGGCCCGGACGACCCGCGGCCCGGCGACCCGCAGTTGCCTTTCCCCGCTCCCAACCCGCAGGACGACCTCGACGCGTACACCGGTCTCCCGCAGCAGGAGGCCGAGCGCCGGGCGTACGACCACGGCTGGCAGACCGTGCGCAGCCTGCCGCCGGACGCGGTGGTGACGATGGAGTACATGGCGGGCCGGCTGAATTTCACCATCGCCGACGGCCGGGTGGGCCGCTGCTGGCTGGGCTGATCACACCCCCGGGCCCGAGCCCGGCCCGCGTACGCAGAAGGGCCGGGTGTCGTCCCGCGAGTCGTGGCCCGCGGGACGACACCCGGCCCTGAGTCCGGTCGTGGATCAGCCGACGCCGCGCCCGCGGGCCGGCTGGTGGACCAGCGGCGGGGCCGGGCGCGGGCGTTCCACCGGTGGACGGCGGCTGCCCGCCGGGGTGGTCGGGGTGCGCTCGTGGCGGCCGGTCGGCGGCCGGCTCGGCGCGTGCGGGCTGTTGGTGCCCGGCACGGTCACCGCGGTGGCGGGACCCGCGGTCCCGGCCGTATTGCCCGCGGTGACGGGATGAGCCGGGTGCGGCGGGACCGGCCGGCGGTCGGCCGGCGCACTGTCCGCGGCGTCACCGTCCTGCCGGGCGAGCGCGCCGGCCGGCAGTGTCTGCCGCGCCAGGCTGCGCGCGTGGCCGCGGCGCCGCGACCACGCGGACGTCAGGGAGTCCTCGGCCCACGCCATCGCCGGTTCGAACCACGGCAGCGCCAGCAGGATCAGCAGCCCGGCGGCCCAGCCGAGCAGGACGTCGCTCACCCAGTGCGTGCCGAGGTAGACCGTCGTCGCGCCGACGCCGAGCGCCAGCAGCGCGCTGCCCACCGAACCCCAGCGCCTGGCCCGCGGGGTGGTGGCCAGATAGGCCAGAACACCCCAGGTCACAACCGCGTTGGCGGTGTGACCCGACGGAAATATGTCGCCGCCGGCGAACATCTCGGCCGATCCGACGCTCGTCGCGTAGTGCGGCCCGAGCCGTCCGAGGCCGTATTTCACGGCCCCCACGGTGATGTTCAGAAGGAGGAGGGAGGTGCCCAGCACCAGCAGCGGATGCAGGGTGCGATGGCGCCACGCCCGCCAGCCGAGCCAGGCGAGCACCATCACGGCGGTGGGGCCGCGCTGACCGAGAACCACGAAATAGTCCAGAAATGCGTGGATTTGCGGCCATTGCTTGTAGGGACGCCAGAGCATGACCTGCCAGTCGAGCGTCACCAGTTTGGAGGTGGTGAGGACGCCCACGACGATGGCCACGTAGACCGCCAGCGTCGCACCGAACAGCCATACGCGTGTTCGACTCATCCGCGGCAGGGCGCGGTTCGCCGGCCGCTCCGCAGCGCGGTGGAGCCTGTCATCGGTACGCACTCAATCGACGTTACAGCGTGTGACGGCATAGGTCGGCCGTACAGCCTGCTTTGTAATGACGATGTGATGTGGAGCGGGACCCGCCACCCCATTGGCTGACGGGGTTTCGGTAGAATGCGGGAAGGTCTGGAGTTTATGTTCGGGTGTTGATACTCACACGGCCGTCTTCTTATTTATCGCTTATTTCCCCACCCTTTCTCCGGAGTTTCCTGTCCGCTGGCCGGGACACGGCGTCCGGACGGGCGGCTCGGCCGCCCTGAGCAGCGCCGGGTCTCGCGTACGCTGGCGGCTCACTCGTACCCGGAGGTGGATCCCATGGCACGGCAGGCCGGCCGTTGGACCATCCTGGTGGTGCTCTGCGTCAGCCTGCTGATCGTCGCGCTGGACGCGACCGTGCTGCATGTCGCGGTGCCCGCGCTCACCGAGGACCTGCACCCCGGCGCGCAGGACCTGCTGTGGATCGTCGACGCGTATCCGCTGACGGCCGCCGCGCTGCTGATCCTGTTCGGGACGCTCGGGGACCGGATCGGCCGCCGCAAGGTGCTGCTGACCGGCTACGCCCTCTTCGGGGTCGCCTCCGCGCTCGCCGCCTTCGCACCCAGCCCGCACGTACTGATCGCCGCCCGCGCGCTGCTCGGCGCCGGCGGCGCCATGATCATGCCCGCCACCCTGTCGATACTGCGCCAGGTCTTCCCCGACCGGCGCGAACGCGCGCTGGCGATCGGGATGTGGAGCGCGGTCGCCGCGGTGGGCGCGGCGGTCGGCCCCGTGCTCGGCGGGTTCCTGGTCGAGCACTTGTGGTGGGGCTCGGTCTTCCTGGTCAACATCCCCCTGATGGCGGTGATGCTGCCGGTGGGCCGGCTGCTGCTGCCCGAGTCGCGCGGCAGCAGCGACGGGCCGTGGGACGTACTCGGCGCGGTCACCGCCGCGCTCGGCGTGCTGGGCGCCGTCTTCGGCGTCAAACGGCTCGGCGGCGGGGCCGCGCCGCTGGACACCTCGGTCTGGCTGCCGCTGCTCGGCGGCGCCGCCCTGCTGGTGCTGTTCGTGCGCCGCCAGCGCCGCCGCAAGCACCCGCTGATCGATGTGCGGATGTTCACCCAGCCGGCCTTCACCACCTCGGTCGGCTGCATCGTGCTGGCGATGCTCGCGCTGGTGGGCCTGGAACTGATCGCCGTGCAGTATCTGCAACTGGTGCTCGGCCTGAGCCCCTTCGACACCGGTCTGCGGCTGCTGCCGCTGACCTTCGCCGCGATGGCCGCCGGGCTGGCCGGCTCCCGGCTGCTCCAGCGCTTCGGGCCGCGGCTGATGGTGGCGGGCGGCTTCCTGCTCACCGCGCTCGCCGTGCTGTCGCTGACCTTGATGGGCCAGCACGACCGGCCGCCGCTGCTGACCGCCGCCTTCGTGATGCTCGGCGCGGGCCTGGAGACCACGCTCTTCGGCGCCTACGAGTCGATGCTCAGCGAGGCCCCCGCCCACCAGGCAGGCGGCGCGGCGGCGATCGGCGAGACGGCGTACCAGCTCGGCGCCGGGATGGGCATCGCGCTGCTCGGCAGTGTGATGAACGCCGCCTACGCCCCGCACGCCCCGGGTGTCGGCGCCGCCGACAGCGCCGCGGCCGGGCAGTCGCTGGGCGAGGCCTACGATGTCGCCGACCGGATCGGCGGTGGCAGCGGGGCCGCGCTGCGACACGCCGCCCGGCACTCCTTCGTCTTCGGTCTGCATCTGACGCTGCTGGTCAGCGCGGTGCTGCTGGTCGCCGGCGCCTGCGCTGCGCTGCGGCTGCCGCGCACGATGGAGTGCGTCCCCTGCGACACCCGCCCCGCAACCGCAAGGGACGCACAGCTCCCGGCACGCGAGGCGGCGCCGACGGCCTCACGCTCTGGACGCGCGCCGGACTGAACCGTAACGTCGGCCCGGAATCCGTCGTTACCACTGCTAGTTTTTCCGGCCGGAGGTCCCTGCCATGCCGCCCGCAGCGAAATCGTCCCGATCCGGCCTGCCGCCGTTCGACCCGTACGACCCGCTGGGCCTCGACGACCTGCTGAGCGACGAGGACCGCGCGGTCCGCGACACCGTACGCGCGTGGGCCGCCGACCGGGTGCTGCCGCACGTGGCCGGCTGGTACGAGCGCGGCGAGCTGCCCGTCATCCGCGAACTCGCCCGTGAGCTGGGCGCGATCGGGGCGCTCGGCATGCCGCTGACCGGCTACGGCTGCGCGGGCGCCAGCGCCGTGCAGTACGGCCTGGCCTGCCTCGAACTGGAGGCCGCCGACTCCGGCATCCGCTCGCTGGTGTCGGTGCAGGGCTCGCTCGCGATGTACGCCATCCACCGCTTCGGCTCCGAGGAGCACAAGCAGCGGTGGCTGCCGCCGATGGCGGCGGGCGAGGTCATCGGCTGCTTCGGGCTCACCGAACCCGACCACGGCTCCGACCCCGCCGGGATGCGCACCCGCGCCCGCAGGGACGGCTCCGACTGGGTGCTCGACGGCCGCAAGATGTGGATCACCAACGGGTCGGTGGCCGGCGTCGCCGTGGTGTGGGCGCAGACCGACGACGGCATCCGCGGCTTCGCGGTCCCCGCCGACACCCCCGGCTTCAGCGCCCCCGAGATCCACCACAAGTGGAGCCTGCGCGCCTCGGTGACCAGCGAACTGGTCCTCGACGGCGTACGCCTGCCCGCCGACGCGGTGCTGCCGGGCGTGACCGGGCTGCGCGGCCCGCTGAGCTGTCTGAGCCACGCCCGCTACGGCATCGTGTGGGGTGCGATGGGCGCGGCGCGCGCCAGCTTCGAGGCGGCGCTCGACTACGCCCGCAGCCGCGAGCAGTTCGGCCGGGCGATCGGCGGATTCCAGCTCACCCAGGCCAAGCTGGCCGACATGGCCGTCGAGCTGCACAAGGGCATCCTGCTGGCCCACCACCTCGGCCGCCGGATGGACGCCGGGCGGCTGCGCCCCGAGCAGATCAGCTTCGGCAAGCTCAACAACGTCCGCGAGGCCATCGAGATCTGCCGCACCGCCCGCACCGTGCTGGGCGCCAACGGCATCTCGCTCGAATACCCCGTCATGCGGCACGCCACCAACCTCGAATCGGTGCTCACCTACGAGGGCACCGTCGAGATGCACCAGCTCGTGCTGGGCAAGGCCCTCACCGGACTCGACGCCTTCCGCGGCTGAGGGCGGGCAGGCGGACACGGTCTACGGGGGCGGACGGGGCGAAGGTCCGCGCGCCCTGGTGCGGACGCACGGCAGGACTCCCACCGGACGCGGCACGCGGTCCGGTGAGAGCCCTGCTCAGTTCTGGTTGAAGAAGCCGTCGCCGCCGCGGCGGTCGTCGGCGTTGAGCACGGAGTAGTCGGCGGGGGTCAGCAGGAAGACCCGGGTGGCGACCCGCTCGATGGAACCGCGCAGACCGAAGGTGAGGCCGGCGGCGAAGTCGACCACGCGCTTGGCGTCGGCCGATTCCATACCGGTGAGGTTGACGATCACCGGCACGCCCTCGCGGAAGAGTTCGCCGATGCCGCGTGCGTCCCGGAAACCGTCCGGGGTGACCGTGGCGATCCGCCGGCCCTGCTCGTGCGCGGATTCGCTGGCGACCCGCACCCGCGGATCGGTCACCCACGTGTCGGCACGCTGGGAGCCCTCGCCGTAGTCGGCGTACTCCTCGTCGTAGTAACCCTCGCCACCATTGTCGTCGACGAGGCCCAGCCAGGCACTCGCCCGTCGAACCGATCCCATGGACGCCTCCTCTCTCACACGCGGTCAGTACCGTCCGCAAGTCCTATCGTCGTCCATGATGCGGATGATGCGCCAAGCGGATAGCCGCCACTCAGCCGAGTTGTGACGGTACTGGCACACACGATAGTGGCGTACCGTCAGGCCGCCGGAGGTGTAGGGAAGGTGACGATCCGATGGGAACGCATTTCACGTCCGGGTGACGAACAGGGCCGTACGGCCCTGCGCAGGCCGTCTGCCCCGGTCGTGCAGGTATCTATCATGCATTCCCGGACGATGATCCGACAGGCGATAACGTGACCGGCTGTCGCAGGATCGAGTTTCGGTGTGACCCGCGGGAATTGCGGGGCACACGGGTCACCGGGGGGAATGCATGTTCGGCATCATCAGGCCGTGCCGCCATCGAATGTCGGAGGGAATGGCCGCATCCTGGCTCGCGCATCTGTGCGGGCTGTGCCTGGCGCTGCGGGACGGGCACGGGCAGGCCGCGAGAATCGCGACGAATTACGACGGCCTGATCATCTCGGTCCTCGTCGAGGCGCAGACGGCCGCGGGCGCGGATCTGCGCAGGACCGCGGGACCCTGCCCGCTGCGCGGCATGCGGACCGCGCCGGTCGCCACCGGCGCGGGCGCGCGGCTGGCCGCGGCGGTGTCGCTGGTGCTGGCGTCGGCGAAGATGCGCGACCACGTCGAGGACCGGGACGGCCCCTACGGGCGCCGGCCGGTCGCCGCCGCGGCCCGCGGTGTGGCCCGCCGCTGGGACCGGGCGGGCGCCGCGACAGGCGAAGGCCTCGGCTTCGACACCGCGGTGCTGGCCGACGCGGCCGGCCGGCAGGCCGCGATCGAGGCGGCCACCGGGCCCGGCACCCCGCTGCTGACCGTCACGGAGCCGGCCGAGACCGCCACCGCCGCGGCCTTCGGGCACACCGCGGTCCTCGCCGGGCGGCCCGCCAACAAGGCGCCGCTGGAGGAGGCGGGACGGCTGTTCGGCCGGCTCGCCCATCTGCTGGACGCGGTCGAGGACCTGGCCGCCGACACCCGCTCGGGCGCCTGGAACCCGCTCACCGCGACCGGCACCGACCTCGCCGAGGCCCGCCGGCTGTGCGACGACGCCCTGCACGGTGTACGGCTCGCCCTGCGCGACACCGACATCGCGGGCTCGGCGGCGGGGCGGCTGGCCCATGTGCTGCTGGTGCACGAGCTGGGCCGCTCGGTGGACCGGGCCTTCGGCGTCGGCACCTGCTCGCATGGGCCGCAGGCACCGGCGGGCACGCCCGGGGCGGACGGCACAGCGCTGCCGGGCATACCGGTGGCGGACGGCACGCCCGCGGCGGGCATATCGGCGGCGGGCGCGCCGGTGGCGGACCTGGCGGTCCGGGGCAGCGGCAATCCCTTCGGCGGGAATCCGTACGCTCCCGGCGCTCCCGGGCAGAGCCCGTACGCTCCCGGTGGTCCCGGTTTCCCCGGCGGCTTCCCGCCGCCCGAGCCGCCGCGGCGCCGCCGCGGACTGCTCGCCGGCTGCCTGGTTTACACCGGCCTGTGCTGCACCTGCCAGTTGTGCTGCGCCGAGCACGAGGACCCGTGGCGCGGGCAGCGCAGGGAGCCGTGGTGCAGCAGTTGCGACGACTGCGGTGATTGCTGCGACTGCTGCAGTTGCTGTGATGGATGCGACGGTTGCGATTGCTGCGACTGCGGGTGCGACTGCTGAACCGGCTGTTCGAGCCGAGGGCGCTACGGGGATGTCACACCGTGCGGGGAGCCCGAGGGAGGGGCGGGGATGTGCGAAGCATGCGTGTGTGAAGGCCGGACGATCCGTCGAGGCGGGTCAGCGGCCGCAACACGACGCCGACCACACCCGACCGAAGTCGATGTGGTCGCGGGTGACGAGCCGGCAGCTTCGCATACGCACAGTGCAGCAGCCGTCGCCGCGATCCGTCAACGCGGCGAGACACGCTGTCCACAGGCTGGACACGCTTGACAGCGGGCGACAGCGGCGGCTTAGCCTTCGGAGAAGCCCCTGGTGGGTCAGCCGCGTTGAGGGACGCGGCGGCTGTGTGAAGGCACCACCCGTGCCTCTTCCGCGTGTCGACGGAGCCTTCGCATGTCTGCCCACTCGCATCCCTCCGCCCCCCTTTCCCCCC
>NZ_JAJSYW010000102.1:0-23483 GCF_036815005.1 Streptomyces sp. IBSBF 2435
GGGTGGCCGGGGTCTGCGGGGTGGCCGGGGTCCGCGCCGCCGGGTACGCGGGTGGTCCGGCGCCCGCGCCGAAGGTGGCCCGCGGGTCGGCGGCGGCACCCAGCGGCCGGGTGGCGCGGTCGTCCGCGGGCGGCACGGCGGGGCCCGACAGCAGTGCCGCGTGCCCGGCCCCGGTCAGCCAGGAGCGCAGCCGGTCGCGGAAGACTCCCGCGTCGAAATGCCGGGCCGCCGGGTCCTTGGCGAGCGCGGTGAGCACCAGAGCGTCGAGCTCCCGCGGCACCCGGGGGTTGCGGGCGGACGGCGCGGGCGGGGTGGTGTGGACGTGCCAGTACATCAGGTTGATCGGGTTGCCGTCGGTGAACGGCGGCCTGCCGGTGAGCAGTTCGGTCAGCACGCAGCCGACCGCGTAGACGTCGCTGCGGGCGTCGACCTCGGCGCCGTTGATCTGCTCGGGCGACATGTAGCTGGGGGTGCCGATCGCGGACCCGGTGGTGGTCAGCCGGGCGTCGGCGTCCAGGACGCGGGCGATGCCGAAGTCGGCGACCTTGACGACGCCTTCGGTGGTGACCATCACGTTGGCCGGCTTCACATCGCGGTGGACGGTGCCGCGGCTGTGGGCGTGGGCCAGCGCGTCGAGGATGTCGCAGGCGATCCGTACCGCCCGCTCGGGGGCGAAGTACGTCTCCCGGCGCAGGATCTGGGAGAGCGTCCCGCCGCGTACGTACTCCATGACGAGGTACGGCACCACGTCCTCGCCGTCGCGGATCTCGTCCTGGTCGTGGACGGTCACGATGCCGGGGTGGTTGAGCGCGCCCGCCGCCTGGGCCTCACGGGCGAAGCGGCGCCGGGCGTCGGGGTCGCCGGCCAGCTCGGGCAGCAGCGTCTTGACGGCGACCGTGCGGCCCATCCGGGTGTCGTGGGCGCGGTGGACGCGGGCCATGCCTCCGGCGCCGAGCAACTCGGCCAGTTGGTAACGCCCCGCGAAAAGCCCGTCCGTCATGCCCGCCCCGCCTGCCTTTGCACTCAGCGCCCCACTGCGTCTACGCCCCCAGCGCCGAGCTGAGATGGACGTACGCCAACTCATCGGTGATTCGGACGAGTTGCCGGTCGTGGGCAAAGCCTAGAGGGCGGCGGCCGTGCTGCGGCGCCGCCCTGCGGGCTTTCGTTCCCCCGTTGTGACCTTGCTACGGGTCTGTCCCCGTTCGCCGTCAGCCGCGCGGCTCCGCGGCAGTCCCGGTCCTGCGGCGGCGGGCGGTCAGCAGACGGGCCGCCGCCCCCGCGGCCACCAGGCCCGCGGCGCCGAGCGCCAGGTAGCGGGTGGCGGAGCCGGCACCGGTCTCGGCGAGGTTGCCGGTGGTGGGGGCGGTCTGGGTCGGGGTGCCGGTGCCGCCGCTCGGTCCGCCGGAGCCCGAACTTCCGGTGGAACCGCCGGAAGCGGTGGCGCCGGTCGTGCCGGTGCCGCCGGAGGAGCCGGTCGGGCCCGCGGAGCCGCCGGAGGTGCCCGCCGGGCCGCCGGCCGTACTGCCGGTGGTGCCGCCGCCCGTACCGCCCGTGGTGGACCCGCCGGTGGCCGACCCACCGTTCGCGCCGCCGCCGTTGGTGGTCCCGCCCGTGGTGGAGCCGGTGGTCGAGCCCGTGGTGGACCCCGCGGTCGTGCCGCCCGGCGTGGAGCCGCTCCGGTGCGGGGTCGTGCAGGCCGCCTGCGCGAGCGTCACCTCGCCGCTGACCTCGGCCACGCCCAGGCTCAGCGGGCTGAGGTGCACCGTGAGCCGCAGCGCGGTGGCCGCGGCCGTCTCCGAGGTGGTCGAGGCCTTGGTGAGGTCCAGGCTCACCCGTCCGGCGGCAGACTCCGGCACCCCCGGTCGGCGTGCCGCACCGCCCGTACCCGCGCGGGGATCACCAGCGCCCCGCGGAGGTACGGCGTCACGGGCAGGTCAACAGCGCGCCCGCGCCGACCGCTTACCGTGCCCGCGGCCGTACCGGCACCTGCCGCCTGCCGCCCACGGCCTGTGGTCAGCCCACCACCGTGCCGCGCAGCACGATCCGGCGCGGCGCCGCCAGGACGCGCACGTCCGCGCGCGGGTCGGCGCCGTAGACGACCAGGTCGGCCGGTGCGCCCTCGGTCAGGCCGGGGCGGCCGAGCCAGTCGCGGGCGCCCCAGGTGGCCGCGGACAGCGCCGCCTCGACCGGGAGTCCCGCGGTGACCAGTTCCCCGACCTCGGCGGCGATCAGGCCGTGCGCGAGGCCGCCGCCGGCGTCGGTGCCGGCGTAGACCGCGATGCCGGCGTCGTAGGCGTCGCGCACCGTTTCGTAGCGGCGGTCGTGCAGCCGGCGCAAGTGGTCCGACCAGCGCGGGAATTTGGCCTCGCCGGCGAGCGCGAGCCGCGGGAAGGTGGCGATGTTGACCAGGGTCGGCACGATGGCGACGCCGTGCTCGGCGAAGAGCGGCACCGTGGCGCCGGTGAGCCCGGTGGCGTGCTCGACACAGTCGATCCCCGCGGTCACCAGGTCGGCGAGCGACTCCTCCGCGAAGCAGTGCGCGGTGACCCGGGCGCCCTCCTCATGGGCGGCCGAAATCGCCTCCGCCAGCGCGTCCTTGGGCCAGCAGGCGGTCAGGTCGCCCTCGTCGCGGTCGATCCAGTCGCCGACCAGCTTGACCCAGCCGTCGCCGCGCCTGGCCTCCTGGCGTACGTAGGCGGTCAGGTCGCCCGGCTCGATCTCATGGGCGTAGTTGCGGATGTAGCGGCGGGTGCGGGCGATATGGCGTCCCGCCCTGATGATCCGCGGCAGGTCGTCGCGGTCGTCGGTCCAGCGGGTGTCGCTGGGCGAGCCGGCGTCCCGCAGCAGCAGCGCGCCCGCTTCCCGTTCGGTGAGCGCCTGCTTCTCGGCGGTGGCCCGGTCCACGGCGCCGTGCGCGTCGAGGCCGACGTGGCAGTGCGCGTCGACCAGTCCCGGCAGCGCCCAGCCGTCCACGGTGACGGCCTCAACGGCGGGCCGCCGGTAGCTGACCCGGCCGCCGACCACCCACAGTTCGTCGCGTACGTCGTCCGGTCCGACCAGGATCCGGCCCCTGATGTGCAGCACGTCGCCCATGGCCGCACTCTACGAGGTCGCCGCCGTCACGCGGCGGTCAGCCGGCTGAAGGCGCTGCGGTAGTCGCTCGGCGTCAGGCCGACCCGGCGCAGCAGGTGCTGGCGCAGCGAGTCCGCGGTGCCCAGGCCGCTGGCCCTGGCGACCTGGTCCACCGGCATCCTGGTGGTCTCCAGCAGTTCGCGGGCCCGCTCCACGCGCTGGTGCAGCAGCCACTGGAGCGGGCTGAGCCCGGTCTCGGCGTGGAAGCGCCGGGTGAGGGTGCGCACGCTGACCGCCGCGTGCCGGGCCAGGTCGGTGAGGGTGAGCGGCTGGTCGAGCCGGGTCATCGCCCAGGCGCGGGTCTCGGCGAAGGACGTCCCCGTCTCCGCCGGCAGCGGCGTCTCGGTGAACTGCGCCTGCCCGCCCGGCCGTACCGGCGCCACGAGCGCGTGCCGGGCCACGCTGTTGGCGACGGCGGCGCCGTAGTCGGTGCGGATGATGTGCAGGCACAGGTCGATGCCCGCCGCGTAGCCCGACGACGTCAGCAACTGGCCGTCCTGCACGTACAGGACGTCCGGCTGGACGTCCACGGCCGGGTAGCGGTCGGCGAACGCGCGGGTGTACGTCCAGTACGTGGTCGCCCGGCGGCCGTCCAGCAGGCCCGCCTCGGCCAGCAGGAAGGCGCCGGAGCAGATCGACGCGACCCGCTTGCCGGCCGCCGCGGCCCCGCGCAGCGCCGCCAGGACCCGCGGGTCGGGGTCCGCGCTCGACCCGGTGCCCGCCACGATCACCGTGTCGGCCCGCTCCACGGCCTCCAGGCCGCTGCGGATCACCACGTCGGCGCCGCCGCTGGTGCCGACCACGCCGGGCTCGGGGGTGCACAGCTCCACCTCGTAACCGGGCCTGCCGTCCACCTCGACCTTGGCGAAGAGCATGTCGGGCACGGCGAGGTTGAACATCGACACCGGCTGCGCCCCGATGACCGCGACGCGGTGCGGACGGCGGGCTGCGACAGGCATGGCCAGAACCTCCGGGTGTTTGGCATTGCGGCCACTACTGTACGCCGCGGAGCACCGCCAGGCTGGTGGGCATGTCACAGCACCTCACCGCACCCACCGGGCAACTCCCGTCACCCGCAGAGGACATGGCCCCCGTGTCGGCCGGCCGCACCCTGGTCGCCGCGCTGCTCGGCTTCTTCCTCATCACCCTCGACGCGTCCGTGGTCAATGTGGCGCTGCCCGCGATCGGCGACGAGCTGAACGGCGGGCTGTCCGCGCTGCAATGGGTGGTGGACGGCTACACGCTGGCCTTCGCCGCCCTGATGCTGTCCACCGGTGCGCTGTCCGACCGGATCGGCGCCGGGCGGGCCCACAGCGGCGGTGTCGTGGTCTTCGCCGCCGCCTCGCTGGCCTGCGGCGCCGCGCCCGGGCTCGGCGTGCTGATCGGGGCGCGGGTGCTGCAAGGGGTGGCGGCGGCGGTCGTCCTGCCGTCGTCGCTGGCGCTGGTCAGGCAGGCCTACCCCGACGCGGCCCGGCGCGCCCGGGCGATCTCGCTGTGGGCGGTGGGCGGTTCGTCGGCCATCGCGCTCGGCCCGGTCGTCGGCGGGGCGCTGACCACGGCGTGGAGCTGGCGGGCGATCTTCTTCGTGAACCTGCCCGTCGCGGTGCTGACGCTGCTGCTGCCGGGCCGCGGCACCGAGCGGGCCGTACCGCGCCGGGTGCCGCTGGACCTCCCGGGCCAGCTCACCGCGGTCCTGGCGCTGGCCGCGCTGACTTTCGCGGTGATCGAGGGCGGCGGTGCGGGCTGGGCCGCGGCGGGGGTGGCGGCCGTCTCGACGGCCGCCTTCATCCTGATCGAGTCCCGGCAGCCGCATCCGGTGGTGCCGCTCGGCCTCTTCCGCAATCCCGTCGTCACGGTGTCGATCGCGGCGGGCGCGGCGCTCAGCGTCGGCTTCTACGGGATGTTCTTCGTGCTCGGCCTGTTCTTCCAGGAGCTGCGCGGGCAGTCCGCGCTCACCGCGGGGCTGATGTTCCTGCCGATGACGGTGCTGATCTCCAGCGTCAATGTGGTCTCGGGCCGGATCACCAACCGGTACGGTCCGCGGCTGCCGATGATCGCGGGCCAGCTGCTGATGGCGGCGGGTCTGCTGCTCCTGCTGCCGGTCGGTACGGGCACGCCGGCCGCGGCGCTGGCCGCCGCGATGGTCCCGCTCGGGCTGGGCGGGGCGCTGGCGGTACCGCCGCTGACCGCCGCGACGATGGGCGCGGTGCCCGCCGACCGGGCCGGCCTGGCGGCCGGCGTCCTCAACGCGGGCCGCCAGGTCGCCGGCGGCCTGAGCGTCGCGCTCTTCGGTTCGCTGGTCGCGGACCGGTCGCGTTTCCTGACGGGCATGCGGGAAAGCCTCCTGATCGCCGCGGCGCTCGTCTCTCTGACGGCCATAGCCACAGCCCTCGCCCTCCGCCCCCGCCCATGACGCGCCGGCCCCTTGCGGTGGCGTCGCTTCTTTACCGTGCCCGATGGCGCGCCCGCTACTGCCGTTCCGGCACCACCGGCCTGCGCTCCGAGCCGCTGAACGTCACCGGCCCGTTTCACCCCGCGCCGTCAGCCGAACCGCTCCGGCTGACGGCGGCCCCGGATGCTGCCCCTGCCCGGAAGCGGCAGTCTCCGGGGGTGAGTCAGTCCTTCGCGTCGCGTGGCGTATCGGCGCGCTTTCGCTCCAACGCCGACACGGGGCAGTTCAGCAGGTCAGCGATCCTGGCCAGATTCACGGGTGTTGCGCTCCGCCACCCCGACTCGATCTCACCAATGAGCTGCTCGGAGATCCCCAGCCGCCGGGCGAGTGCCCGCTTGGTCAGCCCCGCCTTCTCGCGGGCCCAGGTGACGGCCTGCGGTTCCTGTCGCAGGATACGGGGGGCCGTGCGGACCCGGCCGGTGGCCGCGGCCTTCGCCGCCGTTCGGGGTGGAGTCTGCCGCTGCTGACCGGCTGCGTCCGCTCCGGTCACGGCGTGGTGGCGCAGCCAGTCGGCGCGGGCCGCCTCCAGAGCGGGGCCCACCTGGTGAATGAGCAGATGGCCCAAGGCACGCAAGCGCTGTCCGAAGTCCGCCGCCCCCTGGGGGTCCAGGCCCTTGAGCCAGAAATCGTCGACCAGTTGCACATCAGCCACCGGGATCCGCGGCTCTTCCTCCTGCCCGAACGGCTTGCAGACAAAGGTCACGGCCAGCACGGCCGTCTCCTGTGCCGGGTCCTGACCGCGGGCCACCGGAAGAACCAGCCCGCCCGCGTCGGCCTCAAGCACCACATCGTCCAGCGCACCGTCCGACTGCTCGCGCCGCATACCCTCGTGGCCAGGATCGTTGTCCGCCCGGTACGGCAGACAGCCGCGCACCGTCAGCCCGCGGACAGTGGTGACGGCCCGCGTACGGTTCCCTGTGGTTGTGATGGTCACCGCGACACCGCCGTGGTGCGGTCGCCGGTGTCACAGCCCACGCATGCCCAGACCATTTTCCCGAGCCCGTTCCGGTCGCTCACGCCCCAGAGCCCACCGGTCAGCGCGTCCACCAGGCCAAGACCCCGCCCGGACTCCTCGTCCACGGACGCCTCCCGCAGCTCCGGTCTGCTGCCGCTCCAGTCGTGCACCTCGATCCGCACCCCGCACTCCAGCCGCTCCAACCGGGTAGCGACCAGATGCCCGTAGGGGGGTTGAGCATGAGTCACGGCGTTCGTCACCAACTCGGACACGATCAGCTCGGCCGTGTCCGTCAGGTGCGGCAGCCCCCATGCCGAAAGGTGCCCGGCCAGGAACCGCCGCGCCCGCCCCACCGAACGGGCGGCGGGGGGCCACATCCTCTCGACCACGCGCGAACGGTCATCAGCAGCGTCCGCCGACGTACCAGGGATCATCACGCGACCCCCAGGCATTCGAACAGGCGATGGTTAAGCTCGTGCATGTCAGCGCTCCTCACGCGCTCGGCCGCGCCCCCGGACCGGTCACACGGTCGCGGGGGTCTCTTGGCCGAAGACGCTATGAGCGATCACCACCGGGCAGGGGCACAGATTGTGCCCCCTCGGTCACACCGCCAGCATGCCCATCTTCACTGCGAGTTGAGACGCCCGTCGGCGGCGGGCGTGGTCCTTCGACTCTGTTTCCTCCAGCACGATCCGCTTCGCGTACCCGTTGTACTTGATCGTCTCCGGGGCGGCCTCGTGCGCCTTGTCCAGCGTCGCGAGAGCCACGTCCGGCTGGCCGTCCAAGTGGTAGCCGCGTGCCTCCTCGATACGGTGGCGGGCCCGGCGCGGCCGGGACGGGATCACGGCCGCCTCCGCCGCGGCGGCCTGTCGGACCGACTCGCCGCCCGCGTGCAGTTCGACGGCGACAGTGACGGCGTGTGCGCCCATGATGGCCCGCGAGAAGGAGGTGGCAGGGTCGTAGTAGCCGGCCGGGAGGCGTTCAGCGATGGCACGGGCCTGGTCCCAGTAGCGCCACGCCGTACCCGTCTCGCCCCGCCGCGCAGCCGTGTATCCGGCCTCGAAGGTCAGCGCACCGGCGATGGCCAGCACCTCGTCAGGCGCGTCAGGCAACAAGGGCATCAGGTACGCCAGACTCCGCAGGTTCACGGCGTCCGCCGCGTCGAAATGGGCGGGGCCCGAGTCGCGGTGCGCCTGGCCCGCGAGCCATGCGGCCACACCGATGGCGCGCGGGCTCTCGCTCTCCTGAGCGGCGACCAGACCACGCTCGGCCACCCGCCACAGCAACGCGGCATCAGGCTGGTACGCGACGAAGAACTGGCACAGCGCATAGGTCTCGCTGAGAACCGCCTGTGCGGCCCGCCGCTGCGCCGCCGCATCGGATTGCCTGACCGCCGCCTGGGCGTCCCGGATCAGGTCCGGCAACAGGACGCCCAGTACCTCACGATGGTGGGGCGACCGGTGCCGTGCGGCCCACGCGTGATCGAGCCGGGCCCGCAGGTGCGCGGTTGACGGCGCCTCATGCTGAGGACCGACCGGGTAGGCATCCACGGCTGCCTTCACGGCGGCCAGCCGACGGTGCCCCGGTCCCACGAACAGCTCCATGTGCAGAGTCTGGCTGCCGGTGAGGTCGGCGAGATCCCGCACACGGAGGATTTCGGCGATCCGCAGGATCACGTCGAGCTTCGGGGTCTTGAGCCGACCGCTCTCCACCGCCTTCACCCACGAGCCGGAAAGCCCGAGAAGACCGCCCAGCTGGTCCCGGGTGATGCCCCGCCCGGTCCGCAGAATCTGCAGCCGCTGGCCGAAGACCAGCGGATGCGCGTACGGGTCCGGCGTACTGTCCGAAGACGTCACGGCCCCACCCCTCTCGCAGGTTCGTCCCTGCCAGGGTAGGGGGCGGGGCCGCCCTCGTGTGGGCGCGCGGGAGAGTGCGCCCGGGGCCGCGGGAAAACAGGGCCTACGACGGGGCGCCGTCCGTGCGGCGGGGCACCGCGAGGGGGTTGGACTCGCGGAGTTCGAGGGGCAGCAGGGCCTCGGGCGTGTCCTGGTAGGCGACCGGGCGCAGCCAGCGCTCGATGGCCGTACCCCCTACCGACGTGGACGTCGAGGTCGTGGCCGGGTACGGGCCGCCGTGGTGCTGGGCGGGCGCGACCGCCACCCCGGTCGGCCAGCCGTTGACCAGGACGCGCCCGGCGACCGCGGTGAGCCGCGAGAGCAGCGCCGCGGCGTCCCCGCCCTCCGCCGCGGCCTCGGCGCCGCCAAGGTGCGCGGTCGCCGTGAGGTTGCCCGGCAGCCGGTCGAGGACGGCGGCCAGCTCCGCCGCGGACCCGTACCGTACGACCACCGTGAGCGGCCCGAAGCACTCCTCGACGAGCAGGTCCGCGAGGTCGGCCGCCGCCAGGGTGACGAAGCCGGGGCGTACCCCCGTCTCCCCCTCGCCCGCGGCGGCGACCGGCGCGGCCACGCCGGGCAGCGCGGCACGGGCGGCGGCGCCGTCGAGGAAGTTGTCGCGCATCCGGGAGTCGAGCAGCACCCCGGGCGGCGCCTCGGCCGCGGCCGAGGCGAGCGCGGCCACCAGCCGGTCGCCGTCCTGGCCGGCCGGGACGAGCACCAGGCCCGGCTTCGTGCAGAACTGCCCGGACCCGAGCGTGAAGGACCCGGCGAGCCCGGTACCGATCTGCTCGGCCCGCTCGGCGGCGGCGGCCTCGGTGACGACGACCGGGTTGAGGCTGCCCAGCTCGCCGTAGAAGGGGATCGGCCGCGGGCGGGCCGCGGCGGCGTCGTGGAGCGCCCGGCCGCCGGGGACGGAGCCGGTGAAGCCCGCGGCGGCGACCAGCGGGTGGCGTACCAGCTCGACGCCGGCCTGGAAGCCGTGCAGCAGCACCACCGTGTCAGCGGGCAGCCCCACCGCGACGGCGGCGCCGCGCAGCAGTTCGGCGCACAGCGCGGAGGTGGCCGGGTGGTCGGGGTGGGCCTTGACGACCACGGGGCAGCCCGCGGCGAGCGCGCTCGCGGTGTCGCCGCCGGGGACGGAGAAGGCCAGCGGGAAGTTGCTCGCCGCGTAGACGGCGACGACGCCGAGCGGGATCTTCATCCGGCGCAGGTCGGGGCGCGGGATCGGCTGGGCGGCCGGGTCGGCGTGGTCGATGATCACGTCGAGGAAGGCGCCCTCGTCCACGACATCGGCGAAGGCCCGCAGCTGGTAGGCGGTACGGGCCAGCTCACCGGTCAGCCGGGGCGCGCCGAGCGCGGTCTCGGCGTCGGCGGCGGCGACGACCTCGGCGGCCGATTCCTCCAGCGCCCCGGCAGCGGCCCGCAGCAGCCGGGAGCGTACGCTGCGGTCGGCAAGGGCGGGGATCGCGGCGGCGGCGGCGCGGACAGCGGCGTCGACGTCCTCCGCCGTGGCCTCGACGGCGGCCTGCTCTCGCTGCTTCCCGCTACGGGGGTCGACGCTCCAGACTGGTACTGCCACCGGAATAACCTCCACATTTCCGTACTGCACACCGTCGTCGTTCTATATACTGAACGACGTCTTCACATGTGAATCCCAGGGGAGCCTACGTCCGGGCCTCCCGGCCGAACAAGAGGGGTCGAGCGCACATGGGTGCTGTCGAGGGAGCCGGTTCCCAGGTCAAGTCCGCGGTCCGCACGGTGGAACTGCTGGAGTTCTTCGCGGGCCGGCCCGGCATGCACAGCCTGGCGTCGGTGCAGGAGTCGGTCGGCTACCCCAAGTCCAGCCTCTACATGCTGCTGCGCACCCTGGTCGAGCTGGGCTGGATCGAGACCGACGCGACCGGCACGCGGTACGGCATCGGGGTGCGCGCGCTGCTGGTCGGCACGTCGTACATCGACGGTGACGAGGTGGTGGCCGCGGCCCGGCCGACGCTGGACCGGATGTCGGACGACACCAGCGAGACCATCCACCTGGCGCGGCTGGACGGCACGAGCGTGGTCTATCTGGCGACCCGCCAGTCGCAGCACTACCTGCGCCCGTTCACCCGGGTGGGGCGGCGGCTGCCCGCGCACTCCACGTCGCTGGGCAAGGCGCTGCTCGCCACGTACACCGACGAGCAGGTGCGCAAACTGCTGCCGGAGACGCTGGAGCCGCTCACCGAGCACACCCACACCGACCGGGAGAAGCTGATCGAGGAGCTGGCGGTGATCCGCGGGCAGGGCTTCGCGGTGGACCGCGAGGAGAACACGCTGGGGCTGCGCTGCTTCGGCATCGCGGTCCCCTACCGGACCCCCGCGCGGGACGCGGTCAGCTGCTCGGTACCGGTCGCCCGGCTGACCGGCGGGCACGAGCAGATGATCAAGGACGCCCTCTTCGACGCCCGCGACCGCCTGCTGCTGGCCACCCGGCGGCTGTGACCCGCGGCCGGCCGCGACAGGCGGGCGGGCCCGCCGTAGGGTCGGCTCATGGGTACTCCTCGCACCGGGTACGACCCGGACCTGCACGCCCGGCGGGCCGCGGCCTTCGGGGCCGCGGCGGCCGAGTACGCGGAGCACCGCCCCGACTATCCGGCGGACGCCGCCGCCTGGGCGCTGGAGCCGGCCGGCCCCGGGCCGCTGCACGTGCTCGACCTGGCGGCCGGCACCGGCAAGCTGAGCCGGCCGCTCGTGGCGCTCGGCCACCGGGTGACCGCGGTGGAGCCCGACGAGGCGATGCTCGCCGAGCTGCGCCGCCACGTGCCAGAGGCCACCGCGCTCGCCGGTTCGGCCGAGCGGATCCCGCTGCCGGACGCGTGCGTGGACGCGGTCGTCGTCGGGCAGGCGATCCACTGGTTCGACCAGGCGGTGGCGCTGCCCGAGATCGCCCGGGTGCTGCGCCCCGGCGGCCCGCTGGCGACGCTGTCCAACGCCGAGGACGAGGGGGTCGAGTGGGTCGCGGGCCTGGCGAAGGTCTCGCCGACCCAGGCGTCGTTCACCGACCGGGCGAATCGCCCGGGGCGCGGGATCGAGCCGCACCCGGCCTTTTCCGCCACGGAGGACGCCGGCTTCCCGCACGCCCAGCGGCGTACGGCCGAGTCGCTGATCGCCACCGTGGCGACGCACTCGCACATCCTGGTGATGGAGCCCGCCGAGCGTGAGGCGGCCAAGGAGCGCATCAGGGCCTATCTGCGCTCGCGCCCCGAGACGTGCGCGGGCGCGTTCGATCTGCCGCTGCTGACCCGGGTCCAGCGCTGCGTGCGTGCCGCCGGCTGAGCGCCGCGTGCCGCGTCCCGGGCTGATGCCGCTGGCAACTGCCCGATCACACCGCGTCCACCAGCGCTTACCGCCGGAAAGAAGTTGATTCCCGACCTCTGCCCAGAGCCTTTCCCCGCTGCTACGCTCTCGCCGCGCCGTGGCGGGGAGGTCCGGGCAGGAAGAGGTGACCGTGGGCACTGTCGTCGACGACGATGCCGCCGCGTTCCACGCGTTCTTCGAACGGCACTACGCCGAACTCGCCCGGCTCGCCCATCTGTTGACCGGCGAGGCGGACGCGGCCGACGACCTCGCGGCGGACGCCCTGGTGGCTTTGTGGCGGCGCTGGGACCGGGTGCGCACGGCCGACCACCCGGCGGCGTACGCCCGCGGCGTGGTGGCGAACCTGGCCCGCTCGCGGATACGGAGCGCGGTGCGCGAGCGGCGCAGGATCGCGCTGTTCTGGTCGCAGCGCCCCGAGCGCACCGACGGGCCCGACCTGCCGGCGGTGCTGGACCTGCGGGAGGCGCTGCAGCGGCTGCCGTTCCGCAAGCGGGCCTGTGTGGTGCTCCGGCACGCCTTCGACCTGTCGGAGCGTGACACGGCCGCCGCGCTGGGCATCTCGGTCGGCACGGTGAAGAGCCAGACCTCGCGCGGCATCGCGGAGTTGGAAAGGCTGCTCCAACCCCGGACGGCGGGAGCCGGTACGGTGCAGGAGGCCGGATCGGCGGCGGTACGCGGTTCCGCCGGTCCCGGACGCCTGCCGCGCGCCGGGCAGCCGGAGGGCACGGCCGGCGCGGCGGACGGCGCTGCGGGCGAGATCGGCCCGGGCGCACAGCGATTGCTGGGTGCGGCGGGTCCTGTGACTCGTGCTCGTACTCGTACGGGACGGGGAATGTGATGACCGATCTGCCGGAGCGGCTGCGCGACGCGGCCGCCGCCCACCGGCCCGACAGGCAACGCATGCTGGCCAGGGTCGAGCACGCGATGGCCGCGGACGGCGCCGGGTCCGGCGCGCACGAGGCAGGCGCCCGGGGCCACGACCGGCCGCCGGCGGCGCCCTGGATGCGGGTGACCGCGGTGACGGCGGCGGTCGCGGGCGCGATCGGCATCGGGGGCCTGGCTGTCGGCGCGGTCGGCGGCAGCGGCCAGCCGGCCAGGACGGTCGTCACCTCGGGCGGCTCGGCCGGCGACCGGTCGCCGGCCACCGTGTCCGGCACCCCGGGCAGCACGGCCGCGCGGGCGCCGGTGCCGCGGCACACCGCTACGACCCCCGGCCGCCACAAGGGCGCCCCGCCGCACAGCACGGCCGGCAGCAGCGCGCCCCCGGCGCCGCCGTCGTCGCAGCGCCCGCCGGCCGGCACGCGGGGCGCCTCGCCCGGCCCCACGGGCGGCACGGGCGGCGGCTCCGGGGCGCCGGCGGGCAGCGGCCCGCTGTCGTCCAACGGCGGTATCGCGGCGAGCAGCAACGACTACTGGACGCAGAGCGATGTCGAGCTGACGACCAGCCAGACCCTGACCTCGCTGACCGTGGAGCTGCGGATCGCCACGGACAACGGCGAGTCCAGTACGGGTTCGTGGTCGTCGGTCCCGGACCGCACCGCCGCCCGGATGACCGTGGAGGGCCACTTCCTGGTCTACCGCTGGACGCTCGACCCGGGGCAGACGCTGGGCCCCGGCACGTACACCTTCTCCGGGCAGTTCAACCACGCGCAGGGCCAGGGCGGTACGGACGGCGACCGCTATACGGTCACCGCGGGTTACGGCTCGGGCGCCACCGCGACTGTCGGCGGCGGCTTCTGAACGACCGGCAGCGGCGCGTGGAAATCTTCCGGAAATAAGTCCGGGAACACGGCAACCTCCCACGTCCCGGTGACGACTTGGGTATGCACCACCCTCCTGCCTCACCCGACCGGTGGGGCCCGGGGCGCGGCGGTACCCCCATGATCGCCGCGCTCCGGTCAGCCCGCGGGAAGCGCCTCGCGGACCGCCGCCAGGTCGGCGTCGGAGGCGAGTCCCGCGTGGTAGAGCCGCAGTTGGGTGGCGCCCAGTTCGGCGGCGTGCGCGGCGTCGGCGGCGAGCGTGCCGGGGCTGCCGCCCATGCCGGACACCACCGTGAAGTTGGCGGCCACCACCGTGTGCGGGCCCGCGTGCGCGGCGACCGGGCCGAGCGCCGCCGCGCGGCCCGCGGCGCCCGCGGGCCCGCCGGGGCAGGCCAGCACCAGGCCGTCGGCGTGGCCGAGGATCCGGTCCGGCCGCACACCGGCGTTGGCCCCGCAGCGGTACGCCGCCGGGTCGGCGTGCAGCAGCACCTGGAAGCCGGGGCCGGCGGCCCCGCGGACCGCGGCGACGGCCTGCTCCTGGAGCGAACCGGCGGTCCCGGTACGCCAGGCGAGGGTCAGCGCGGCCTTTTCCGCGCCGAGCAGCCGCTCGATCCCGGGCAGCCCCGCCGCGTCGCTGCCGCGCGCCCACACCGGTGCCATGGCGGTGCGCACCGCGGCGGCCAGTTCCTCCGGGTCGGCGCCGAGACCGGCGTAACCGTCCCGGCAGTGCGGGCAGAAGCACAGGGACATCAGGTACTGGGCGGCGTCCCCGAGCGGCACACCGCCGAGCTTGTCGTGCGCGTGCAGATGCGCCAGCCCGTACCAGCCCAGCGACTCCAGCTCGGTGCCGCCCGCGCCGGGGCGTACGGCGGCCTCGGCGGCGAGGTCCAGCAGATAGCCGCGGACGGCCGGGTTGGCGATGCAGGGCGCCCACGGGTAGCGGTCGCCGTAGGCGTTGACGACGCTGGTGTCCGGATGCTCCGCGCCGAGCCGGGAGTTGTGGGCGAGCACGACCCAGGTGTGCACATCGAGCCCGGCCGCCCGCAGTTCGGCCGCCGCGGTGGCCCAGGGGTCGTCGGCCGCGGCCCACGCGCCGGCCGGGTAGGGCCGCAACTCCCGTCCCTGCCAGCGTTTTTCGTCCGGCGGGTAGAGCGCGGCGGCGTATTCGGCGGTGACCACCCGGTGCCGGGGGTGGCGCGGGGTGAGCGCCCGGGTGGAGTGGTAGGCGGCGGCGAGGGTGACCTGCCGCACGCCGAGCGCGGCGATCCGGTCCGCGGCGGCCGGGTCGCCCATCACGTCCCAGGGGTAGACGAAGACGGAGGTCAGCATGTCAGCGCTCGCCCGCCAGTGCGAGCCCGCGCTCGATGAGGTCGGCCAGTTCCTTGACGTGCGCGGCGGACGGCTCGGACAGCGGCGGCCTGACCTCGCCGACGTCCAGGCCGCGCAGCCGTACCGCCGCCTTGACCAGCGAGACGGCGTAGCCGCGGCCCTGGTTGCGCAGGTCGACCAGCGGGCGGTAGAAGCCGTCGATCAGCTTGTCGACGGTGGCGTCGTCGCCGGTGGCCAGCGCCCGGTGGAAGGCGAGGGCGATCTCCGGCGAGAAGGCGTAGACGGCCGAGGAGTAGAGGGTGACGCCGAGGCCGCGGTAGGCCAGGCCGGTGAGTTCGGCGGTGGGCAGGCCGTTGAAGTAGAGGAAGCCGTCGCCGGGCAGTTCGGTGCGGACCGCGCTGATGATGCGCTGCATCAGGTCGAGGTCGCCGTAGCCGTCCTTGAGGCCGATGATGTTGGGCACCTTGGCGAGTTCGACGACCGTGGCGGGCGCGAAGACAGCGTTGTCACGCTGGTAGACGATGACGTCGAGGCCGGTGCCGGCCGCGAGCGCCGAATAGTGCCGCAGCAGGCCCTGCTGGTCGGCGGCGACCAGATACGGCGGCATCGCCAGCAGTCCGTCGGCGCCGGCCCGCTCGGCGATCCCGGCGTATTCGATCGCCAGGGCGGTGCCGTAGCCGGCGCCCGCGACCACCGGCACCCGGCCCGCGGTCTCCTCGACTGCGGCGGCCACGCACGCGCCGAATTCCGCGGGCGACAGGGCGTGGAACTCCCCGGTGCCGCAGCAGGCGAAGACGGCCGCCGCGCCGGCGTCCACGCCCGCGCGCACGTGCGCGCGGAAGGCGTCGAGGTCGAGACCGCCGTCCGGGCCGAAGGCCGTCACGGGGAAGAACAGCAGGCCGTCGAGACGCTCGGCGAGTGAGGGTGAGGTCATCGGGTTCCCCCTGAAGGTCCGGTCTGTGCGCTCATATGATTCATGTCTATATTCATGAACGCTGCCACGCTAGGCGAGCATCCGCATACGGGTCAAGCCGACGAGCACAGGTCAGACGCACTCCCAGCGGATCGCACGTGTCCATATACCTGAACCTCGGCCACGGATATACTCCCCGCGGCGCGCCCGCTGCCCGCCGCGGCGCCGCCCCCCGCCCCCGCATGTCATGCCAGTGGCCCCCTGGGGCCGGTGAGACCGAGGAGACCTCCCGATGCCCACTGCCCGCACCATTCTGCTCACCGGCGCCGCCGGCGGTCTCGGCACCCTCATGCGCGGACTGCTGCCGTCCTACGGCTACCGGCTGCGGCTCCTGGACCTGCTGCCGATCGACGGCGAGCCCGACGCGATCACCGCCGACCTCGCCGACCGGGACGCGCTGCGCGCCGCCGTACGCGGCGTCGACGCCGTCGTCCACCTGGCCGGCATCTCGCTGGAGTCCACCTTCGAGAAGATCCTGCGGGCCAACATCGAGGGCACCTACAACCTCTACGAGGCGGCGCGCGAGGAAGGGGTGCGGCGGATCGTGTCCGCGTCCAGCAACCACGCGGTCGGCTTCACCCCGCGCCCGCGGGGCGACGACCCGCTCATCCCGGTCGGCACCCCGCGGCGCCCCGACACCTACTACGGCCTGTCCAAGTGCTTCGGCGAGGATCTGGCGCAGCTGTACGCCGACCTGCACGGGATCGACACGGTGTCGATCAGGATCGGGTCGTGCTTCCCCGAGCCGACGACGGTCCGGATGCTGTCGGTCTGGATGAGCCCCGCCGACGGTGCCAGGCTGCTCCACGCGGCGCTCACCGCGGAGGTCACCGGCCACACGGTGGTCTACGGCAGCTCGGCCAACACCAGGCTGTGGTGGGACCTCGCCCCTGCCCGCGCCCTGGGCTACGCCCCCCAGGACGACTCCGAGGTCTTCGCCCCGCCCCTGATCGCCGCCCAGGGCGAACTGGACCCCGCCGACCCGGCCCACGCCAACCTCGGCGGCGCCTTCTGCACGGACCCCCCGATCTGGCCGTACTGACGTCCCGTCCGCGCGCGCGGCCACCGGGACACCGCGGGTGCGCGAGAATGGCGGGGTGGGACGTGACGAGAGGACGGCAGCGGTGGCGTATCGCGCGATGGTCATGGGGCCGGCTCCGGCCGCGCCCGAGTGGGCCGTGCTCGTGCTGCACGGCGGCACCGCGCACGGCATGCGGCGGCCCTCGTGGCTGAATCTGCCGGCCAGGCGCATGGGGCCGTTGATCCGGGCGATGCGTGATCCGCGCATCGCATTCGCGGAGGCGCGCTACCGGCACCGCGGGTGGAACGGGGAGCGCGCCGACACCGCGAAGGACGCGGCCGAGGCGCTGGCCGCGCTGCGGGAGCGCACCGGCGGCGTCCCCACCGTGCTGGTGGGCCATTCGCTGGGCGCGCGGGCGGCGCTGCGGATCGCCGCGGAGCCGAGCGTCGTCGGCGTGGTCGCCCTCGCCGCGTGGTGCCCGCCGGAGGACCCGGTCGCC
Source organism: Streptomyces sp. IBSBF 2435 (assembly GCF_036815005.1). NCBI lineage: Bacteria > Bacillati > Actinomycetota > Actinomycetes > Kitasatosporales > Streptomycetaceae > Streptomyces > Streptomyces sp. IBSBF 2435. The sequence goes on from NZ_JAJSYW010000102.1 coordinate 17,371, forward strand.
CAACTGGCGGGCAGCCGGCTGGTCTTCGCGCACGCGACGGCCGACCGGATCACCTCCCCGCGGGACTCGCTGCTGACGGCGGCGCGGGCGCGGGAAGCGGGCGCCCTGGTGTGCCGGTACGAGGTGCCCGGCGGGGACCACGCGATGCTGCGGCACGCGGGGCTGTGGCACACGCTGGCCACCGCCGCGGTGCACGGCCTGCTCGGTCTGCGCCCGCTTCCGCCGGAGGCGGCTTCGGCCTTCGCGCTGCCCGCGCGGTCCACCGACGGCCTCGCGCTGAAAGCCGTCCCGCGGGCCGCCCGGTAATGGAACCGCAAACCGGAGTCGGTCGTTAGCGGGACATGACCGCAATGACGCCTGGCTCGAATGTGCCGCTGTCCGCTCCCCGTGTGGCCGTCGACGTGGCCGCCCCGGTGCGGCTCGACGTCTCGGGCCTGCTCCTTACCGCCGACGGCAAGGTGCGCTCCGACGACGACTTCGTCTTCTACAACCAGCCGCAGGGCGGCCCCGGGGTGACCCACCGCTCGGGCGGCGGGTCGGGGCCGGACGCCATCACGGTGGACACCGACGCGGTGCCCGCCGGCATCGAGAAGATCGTGGTGACGGCGAGCCTGGACGGCGGCGGCGCCTTCGGCGGGACGACGCCGACGGCCACCGTGCGCAATGCCGACGACGGTTCGGTGATTGCCAGCTTCGCGCCGGCCGGTCTCGGCCCGGAGACCGCCCTGGTGGTCGTCGAGGTCTACCGCAGGGGCGGCGCCTGGAAGGTCCGCGCCGTCGGGCAGGGCTATGCGAACGGCCTGGCGGGCATCGCCACCGACTTCGGGGTGAATGTCGAGGAGCCCGCCGCGCCCGGCCGGATCAGCCTGGACAAGGGCCGGGTCAATCTGCGGAAGAACGAGACGGTGTCGCTGGTCAAGGGCGGCAAGCCGCTGCTGTCCTCGGTCCGGATGGCCCTCGGCTGGGAGCCCGCCTACGGCGGCCGGGACATCGACCTCGACGCCTCGGTGCTCGTGTACGGCCCGCAGCGCAACCACCTGGAGACCTGCTACTTCGGCCGGCTCACCGTGCTGAACGGCGCGATCCAGCACTCCGGCGACAATCTCACCGGCGACGGCTCCGGCGACGACGAGTCGATCACCGTCCACCTCGGCGGGCTGCCGCCGGAGGCCACCGGCCTGGTCTTCACCGTCAACTCCTACTCCGGGCAGAAGTTCAACAAGGTCGCGAAGGCGTACTGCCGTCTGCTGGACGGCGCTTCCGGCGAGGAGCTGGTGCGTTTCGACCTGACCGGCGGCGAGGCGAAGACCGGCGTGCTGATGGCGAAGCTGGTCAAGCAGTTCTCCGGCGAGTGGGAGATGACCGCGCTCGGCACCTTCGTGAACGGCCGCACCGCCAAGTCCCTGGTCGCTCCGGGCTCCAGCGCCCTCTGAGCGACACCCCCGCGATCACGGCACGGCCCGCGTCGGCCCGGACTCCCCTGCGGGGCCGGGCCGTTCGCATGCGCTTCTCCTGCCTGACACCATTACAAATGTCATGGTCACCTAAATTTTACCGGTGACCGTCTACCCGCATAGACCCGTGGCCGGGACGCTGGTTGAGCACGGCAGTACCACCCCCACCCCTAGCCACGGGAGCGCTCAGCCATGCCCAGAAACCCCCTCGCGTACCGGATCGGCTCGCTCGCCGGCGCCGCCGCGCTCGCCGCCACCGCCCTGCTGGCCACCAGCGGCTCCGCGCAGGCCGCGCTGCCCACCCCCATCGCCGCGTCCACCGCCCGCAGTTACCTCTCGGCCATGACGGCGACCGCGGAGACCCACGCCTCCACCTACAACCGCGACCTGTTCCCGACCTGGATCACCATCTCCGGGACCTGTGACACCCGCGAGTACGTGCTCAAGCGCGACGGCAGCGGTGTGGTGACCGACAGCTCCTGCAAGTCCACCTCGGGCACCTGGACCAGCGCCTACGACGGGGTGGTCTCCACCAACCCGTCGGCCTTCGACATCGACCACCTCGTACCGCTGTCCGAGGCGTGGGCATCCGGCGCCTGGGCGTGGACCACCGCCCAGCGGCAGGGCTTCGCCAACGACGTGACCCGGCCGCAGCTGCTCGCGGTGTCGGCGTCGTCCAACCGCTCCAAGGGCGACGACGACCCGGCCGAGTGGCTGCCCCGCGCGTCGTACCAGTGCACCTACGCGCGCGCCTGGGTGCAGGTCAAGAACTACTACGGGCTGACCGTGGACAGCGCGGAGAAGTCGGCGCTCAGCTCGATCCTCAACGGCTGCTGAGCAGCGCGGAAACGCCGGGGCCGCTCCGGAGGCGCGCTCCAGGGCGGCCCCGGTCCATGATCCGCTGACGGCGGGGGGCGGCCGGGGCCGTACGTCTGGCCGCCGACCGTATACGTATGCCGGGCGCGGGCCGTCCGCGTGCGCCGGGGAGCCGTCCGTGGACGTGCGCCCCCGGCGCCGCCGCTCAGGAACCGTCGCGGGAGCGGGCCTTGAACGCGGCCTTGCGGGCGTCCTTGGCGGCCCTGCGGTCCGGGTGCAGCCGTCCCATCGCCTCCAGCACCTCGGCGGTCGCCGGGTGCTCCACCCGCCAGGCCGCGTCGAAGAAGCCGTCGTGCCGCGCGACCAGGTCGCGCACCAGGTCCGACAGCAGCTCCGGGTCGTCGTCCGCGTCGAGCTGGGCGGCCAGCGTGTCGATGGTCAGCCAGAAGATCATGTCCGCGTCGGGCGTGGGCACGTCGGAGGCGCCGCTCTCGGTGAGCCACACCCGGGCCAGACCGCCGAGCTGCCGGTCGTCCAGCACCTCGCGCAGCGCCGGTTCTGCCTCCGCGCCCACCAGGGTCAGGGTCTGCTGGCACATCAGCCGGCGGGCCGGCGCACCGTCGTCGCTGCCGCGGCTCGCGGCCAGCAACTCCCGCGCCGCGTCGACCGGCTTGCGGTCGGTGAGCCACAACTCGGCCTCGGCGCGGGCCGCGTGGTCCGGGTAGCCCGCCAGCGCGTTCAGCAGGTCGGTGCCCGTGGCGCCCGCGAGGTCGCCCACCGCCGGCGCCGACGCCCCGGCGTCGATGAGCAGTTCGCGCAGCCCGTGCACCCCGAGCGGGGTGAGCCGCACCAGCCCGTAGCGGGAGATCTCCGCCGGGTCCAGCTCGTCGCCCGGCTCGGGCAGCGCCGGCTCGTCCTCCTCGTCGATCAGCGCCTCGTCCACCGGCTGGTAGTCCACCAGCCCGGCGGGCGCGAGCAGCCGGAAGTGGTCGTCGAGCCGCAGCATGACCTCGGTGACCTCTTCGAGCACCGCGTCGCTGGGCTGGTCCATCTCGTCCGGCACCACCAGCGAGGCGGCCAGCACCGGCAGCGGCACCGCGCCCTGGCCGGTGTCCGTCCCGTCGTCCAGCGCCGTCAGGGTGTAGAGGTTGGCCAGCGCGGTGTCGAGGAACTCGGCCTCCTCGTCCGGGTCCCAGTCCGGCTCGTCCGCCGCCGCCCCCTCGCCGTCGTCCAGGGCGTCCCGCAGCTGCTCGATGTCCGGCGACGCGGCCTCGGCGAGCGCGGCCTCGGCGGCGGCGAGCCACACCTCCAGCACGTCCTGCGGGTCGCCCCCGGCCACCCGCTCGTACGCATCGCCCGGCACCGCACGCCCGGCCGCCTCGCCCAGCGGGGTGGACTCCTCGGCCTCCTCCTCGATCTCCAGCACGACCAGCCCGCTGTCCACGGCGACGGCCCACGCCTGCGCGGCCTCCCCGAGGCCGTCCACCTCGGCGTCCTCGCCCGCGTTCTCGCCGGTCAGCCCCAACTCACCGGCGGCGGCGTCCAGGTCGGCGTCGAGCAGCTCCCCCATCGCGTCCACCGCCCGCTCCGGCGCCGCCCACCGGGCCAGCCGCAGCGCGCGGTCGAGCAACGGCACGGCCAGCGCCAGTTGGGCCAGTTCCTCCGCGGGAAGCAGCCGTACGGGCGGCAGGACGAGGGGACTTGCGGACATCGGGACAGCTCCCATTCGGCGTTCGGGCTCGGCTGCGACGGCGGACCGCGCCGCCGCGCGCACTCAGCGTAGGCCCTCGGGACCGCCCGCTCCCCCACGAGCGGGTCCCCCGCAAGCGCGGAGGCCGGAACGCGTCCTGCGCACGGGGCGGCCCGGCGGGAAACCGCGCACCACCCGTCCGCGAACCCCGGCAAACAGCCCTCGTAGCAGCGCGAATGAGTCATGTGGCCGAACGAAAGGGATCAACCCCGGCCGAGAAGGAAAGGACTTGGGGTGAAGCGGTGTTGTCACCACAGCACAGCAGGAGTTCACCCGGACCGCTGGATCTCCCGGCGCCCGGGGCGCGCCGCCCGGCCGGCGGCGCCGGGGAAGGAGCGCCCTGATGGAGATCGACGCCGACGCGCTCGCAGTCGTGCCGCTGGACACCGACGCCGCCCGGGACCCGGGCCTGGCCGGGGCGAAGGCCGCCAACCTGGCCCGCGCCGCCGGTGTGGGCCTGCCCGTACTGCCCGGCTTCGTGGTCGTCCCCGCCGCGCGCGCCGCCGGAGTGCCCAGCGGTCCCGACGCGCTGCGGGCGGCCTGGCGGGATCTGGGCGGCGCCGACGGCCGCCCGCTGGTGGTCCGTTCGTCCTCCGCGCACGAGGACACCGAGGACTCCTCGATGGCCGGCCGCTTCGAGTCCGTGCTGGACGTGCGCGGCTGGGAGGCGTTCACCGCGGCCGTCCGCCGGGTGCGGGACTCGGCCGCCCGGGTCGGCGACCTGGTGCCCGCGCCCCGGCGCGGTGACGGCGCCGCGCCGGCCGGCGCACCGGCGCGGAGGGCGCCGGACGCGCCGGGTGCCGGGGACGGCGCAGACGCCGGGGACGCCGGGATGTCCGTCCTCGTCCAGCCGATGCTGACGGCCGCCGCCGGCGGTGTGATGTTCGGCGCGGACCCGGTGGAGGGCCGCTTCGACCGCATCCTGGTCAGTGCCGTCACCGGCGGCCCCGAGCAACTGGTGGACGGCAGTACCCAGGGCGTCCGCTACCAGCTCAGCCGGCACGGCCACCGGCTGCACATCGAGCCCGCACTGCCGCGCGCCCAACTGCCGTTGAACCGCCGCATGCTGGCCCAGCTGGTCCGGCTGGCCCGCCGCACCGAGCGCGTCTACGGCGGCCCGCAGGACGTCGAGTTCGGCTTCGACGCCGACGGCACGCTGTGGCTCTTCCAGTCCCGGCCCATCACCGCCATGGCGGCCCGCCCCTCCCGGCACGCCCGGCTGCTGGGTCCCGGGCCGGTCGCCGAGACGCTGCCGAACGTGCTGCAGCCCCTGGAGGAGGACCTCTGGCTGGCCCCGATGAACCAGGGCCTGACCCTCGCCCTGGACATCGCGGGCGCGGCCCCGCGGCGCGTGCTGCGGCGCACCCCGGTGGTGCGCAGCGTCGACGGCAGGGCCGCCGCGGACCTGCTCCTGCTCGGGGCCGCACCGCCGGCCCACCCGGTGCTGAACTTCATCAATCCCGCGCCCGGCGCCCGCCGTGCCGCCTCGGCCTGGCGGGTCGGGCGGCTGCGCAGCGCCCTGCCGCTGCTGGCCCGCGACCTGGCCGCCGACGTCGACCGCCAGCTGCACGACCTGGCCGCCCCGCACCAACTGCTCGGCGGCGAGCTGCTGGACGCGGTCGCCTGGGGCCGTACCGTCATCGCCTCGCTGCACGCGCAGGAGTCGCTCGCCGGGGCGCTGCTGAGCGACGACCCCGGCAACACCGCCGCGGGCGAGGCGCTGGCCGTGCTCGCCGAGGGCCGGGAGGGCGGGCTGACCGACGAGGAGCTGATCAGCCGGCACCCCGTCCTGCTGGCCCTGCTCCCGCCGGGCCTGGCGGAGCGCGGCGGGCTTCCCGAGCACATCGGGCGGCACGGACTGCCGCGCGGGGTCGGCTTCCTGTCGGTCCGCGAGGGGCTGCGGCTGCGGATCCGCTGGGTGCAGGAGATGCAGACCGCGATGGTCCGCGAGGTCGGCGCCCGGATGGACGCGCACTGCCCGGCCGCGGAGCGGGACAGGATCGCGCTGCTGCGCTGGAGCGAGCTGTCCGGCGTCGCCGACGGCGGCGGCCGGCCCGCCGGCCTCGCCGCGCGCACCCCCCGCCCTGTCTCAT